>CAITLX010000166.1 GCA_903893335.1 uncultured delta proteobacterium
ACCGGGCACCTCGGGGGCTGCGTCCTCGACGCGAGCGACCCGAACCGCCTGCTGGTCGCAGGCGACTCCGAGACGGACCTCGGCGCCCTCTATGCAATCCAGCTCGTGCGCGGCCCCTGCGGGCACATCGTCGGCTTCTCGGGCTCGGCCCAGAGGGTCGCCACGACGCCGAACGTGGACGCCAACCTGCTCTGGGGCCCCGGCTCGGTGCTGCTCTACAGCCAGTGGCCGGTCGATCACCTCGGGCAGCTGCTCGCGGGCGGCAGCGCGCCGGCGAGCGACGTCGACCTCTACCCGCTCGGCGTCACGCGCGGCAGCGTGTCGGGGCTCGGCTTCGTGCCGCCGCCGCTCGGCGCCGCGGGTCAGCTGCGCACCCTCACCTGGTCGGACGGCGCCTGGTACCACCTGACGCTGTCGGGCAGCGCGCCCCCCTGGACGGTCTCGTCGCCGCTCGACGTCACGACGCTGCCCAACGGGCCCGGCGGCTTCGCCTACGTGCCCGCGGGCTCGCCGGGCTTCGCCGCGCAGAGTCTCATCGTGGCCGAGTGGAGCGTCGACTCCGTGGCGACGTACGCGGTGGACGACGCGGGCGATCCCGTCGTCGCCACGCGCCACGATTTCTTCACGGCGTTCCCGAGGCCCTGGGGCGCGTACTTCGAGCCGAAGACGGGCGATTTCCTGTTTCTGACCTGGAGCGAGCCGCCCGATCGCGTGTTCGTCGTGCAGGGCTTCGTCGAGCCGCCTCCTCCGCCGGACGCGCCTCGCTGACCCCCAAGAGACCGAGAGGGCGCCGACGGGGTCAGGCGCGTGCGCGGGCGTCGAGGGCGCTGCCCACCGCGTCGAGCAGCAGGTGCGCCGCGAAGGGCTTCTCGACGAAGCGGGTGCCCGGGTCGAGCACGCCGTGGCGCGCGACGACGTCGTCGGTGTAGCCCGACATGAAGACGACCGGGACGCTCGGCCACCGCTCGGCGATGCGGTTCGCGAGGGCCTTGCCGTTCATGCCGGGCATGATCACGTCGGTGAGCACGAGGTCGAAGGGCTCGCTGCGTGCGTCGCACAGCGCGAGGGCCTCGGCCGCGTCGTGCGCGGTCGTGACGGCGTAGCCCGCCGAGCCGAGGATGCGCGCGGCGAGGGCGCGCACGGCGTCCTCGTCCTCGACGACGAGGACCGCCCCGGAGACGGTCGCGCGCGGCGTGCGAGCCGAGGCGGGCGACGCGGCGACGGCGGGCGCGCTCTCGACGGGGAAGAGCACCTCGAACGTGGTCCCGCGCCCGACCGCGCTCGTCACCGAGATCGCGCCGCCGCTCTGGGTGACGATGCCGAGCACGGTGGCGAGCCCGAGCCCCGTCCCCTTGCCCTTCTCCTTGGTCGTGAAGAAGGGCTCGAACGCCCGCAGGCGCGTGGCCTCGTCCATCCCGAAGCCCGAGTCGGTGACCGAGAGCGCGACGTGGGGGCCCGGCGAGAGGCCCGTGCGCAGCGCCGCTTGCTCGGAGTCGAGGGCGACGGTCGAGGTGCGAAAGACGAGCCGCCCGCCGTCGGGCATCGCGTCGCGCGCGTTGATGGCGAGGTTCATCACGACCTGATCGAGCTGCGTCGGATCGACGAGGATGTTGCCGAGGCCTGGCTCGAGCGCGAGCTCGAGCGTGACGTCCTCGCCGAGCGCGCTGCGCACGATGCGCTCGATGGCCGAGAGCGCGCCGTTGAGCGACACGATCTCGGGGCGCATCACCTGCTTGCGGCTGAAGGCGAGCAGCTGCCTCGTGAGCCCCGCGGCGCGGTCGGCCGAAGCCTTGATGTCCTCGAGGTCGCGCCGCAGCGGGTGAGCGTCGTCGGTCGTCTCGAGCGCGAGCTCGGCCCCGACGAGGATGACGCAGAGCAGGTTGTTGAAGTCGTGCGCGACCCCGCCGGCCAGCCTGGCTATCGACTCCATCTTCTGGGCCTCGATGAGCTGCGCCTCGAGCAGGCGGCGATCGTCCTCGGCGCGCCGCTGCACGCTCACGTCCCACAGCGCGACGACCGTGCGCGGTGGGCCGTCGCCGAGCATCGGCTGCGCGGTGAGCTTCAGCGACAGGTGCTCGCGGCGTCCGCCGACGTCGCGCACGAGCTCGACCGCCTGGTCGTGCGCCGCGCCCCCGCCGGAGAGCGCTCGGGTCACCACGTCGCGAATGGCGCACACGCCGCACGCAGGCGCGTAGCCGCAGCCCCGAGGATCGATGAGGCGGTTCGCGCAGCCGAGGAGATCGCCGATCTGGCGACCGACGAGCGACGTCCGCGACCCTCCGAGCAGCCGCTCCCCGGCAGGGTTGACGCGCACGAGGCTCGCCTCCGAGTCGACCAGCGCGAGCGCGATGGGCGACGAGTCCATGAACGCCTGGAGGTTGTTGCGCTCGTTGACGAGCGCCTGCTCGGCGGCCCGCTCGATGGTCTGGTCGCGGAACACGAGCACGACGCCGTCGATGCCGCCTTCGCCGTCGAGGATCGGCGCGCCGCTGTCGGCGACGGGAAGATCGGCGCCGTGGCGAGCGAGCAGCGAGGTGTGGTTCTGCAAGAGCGAGGTCTGGCCGTCGCTCAGCACGCGCCGCACCGGGCTCTCGACCCGCTCGCGCGACTGCTCGTGCACGATGTGGAAGACCTCCTCGATGGGGCGGCCGAGGGCCTCGGCGAGCGGCCAGCCGGTCAGCGCCTCGGCGGTGGGGTTCAAGGTCACGACCCGCCCTGCGGAGTCGGTCGCGATGACGCCGTCGCCGACGCTCATCAGCATGGTGCGGTAGCGCTCCTCGGTGCGACGGCGGGCCTTCTCCGAGGCGTACAGCGCGCGGAAGTGCGTCCCCTCGCTTCGCAATTGGACCAGCACGGCGATCGCGGTGAGCGCCGCGACGAGCGCGAGCAACCCGCCGGTGATCATGGCGGCGCGGAACCGGGCTGGAGCGAAGGCCTCGTCCGCTGCCTCCTCGGCGACGAGAAACCAGGGCGAGCCGGGGACGGGCAGCGCGACGGCGACGACCTCGACGCCGCGGTGATCGCGGCCGCGCACGGGCCCGCGCGCGCCGCGCACGGCCATGACCTCGGGAAGCTCGCCGCGCTCGAGCGGGAAGCGAAGCGTGAGCGGAGGCTCGCCCGCCTTGCGGACACCGCTGATGACCGCGACGCTCTCCCCCTCGCGGCGCACGAGCAGGGCCTCCGCGCTCGCGCCTGCCTTCGGCCAGTCCTCGACCAGGGGCAGCAGGCGGGTCTCGATGTCGGCCGCGAGGATGATCGCTCCGAGCGCGCCGTGCGAGGGGTCGGCGTCCCGGAAGATGGGAGCGATCGCGCCGACGCGCAGCTTGCCGTCGCTGCTGCGGTGAACGTCTGCAAACGTCGGGTGCGCCTCGTGCACCGCGCGGGCCACCGCCTCGCGGTCCTCGGCGTGGATGGGCTCGGTCCCTTCCATGAGTCGCAGGACGACCGCGCCGGTGGTGTCGACGAGCAGCACGTCGTCGTAGCCGTAGCTCGCGCTCATCGCGCGAAACCTGCGAAGCAGCGCCTCTCGCTCCTCACCCTGCGGATTGACGAGGATCTGCGCGACCGCCTGCGCGATGCGTGGGATGTCCGCGATGACGGCGGCGTCGGCGAGGCGCTCGGCGCGCCACGCCGCGACGCGGTTCACCTTGAGCTGCGCGATGCTGCCGAGCTCCGAGGTCGCCGCGGCCTCGGCGCTCGCGCGCTGCGCGCGGTGCTCCCACACGCCGATGGCGAGGATCAAGGCTGCGACGACGCCAGCGGCGGTCGCAATTCTCGACGACGAGGATGACATGACGGGACGCCCACTCCCGAACGATTGCGCCCTGAAAGTACCGGAGTTCGCGGGGGGGCACAACGCTCGCGGTGGGCCTACGCGGTCGTCGGGGCGCGCGGTCCCGCCACTGCTTGCCGTGCGCGTGGCGCTCCCCGTACCCTGGCCGCCAATTCGCCGCGTCGTGCCCGCCCGAGCGCGGAGCGTCCGACCGGCCCCCGAGGGACGTCGGCATGGGAGCTTTTCGCGACACCGCACACCTCGTTCGCGTGCTCGACGCGTTCTTCGCCAGGCTCATGGCCGACGAGGCCGTGGCGAGCGCGCTGGTCGCGCGCCCCATGGTGCTGCGCTTCCGCTACACCGACCCCGACGGGCAGGTCACGGTCGACACGCGCAAGGCGCCCATCGCGTGGACGTTCGGCGAGTCGCCGCTCGCGCCCGATCTCGAGATGATCCAGTCGGCCGACGTCGCCAACCGCTTTTGGCAGGGGAAATTGGCGATCGCGTCGGCCATCGCGACGCGCAAGGTCGTGTCGCGCGGCGACATCTCGAAGGCCCTCGCGCTGCTGCCGGCGCTCAAGCCCGCCTACCCGCTCTACACGCAGGTGCTGCGCGATCTCGGCGAGGGGGCGCTGCTGGTCGACGAGGGGTCGGCGAAGAGCGGCCGAGGCGCGCGCCTGCGCGAGGTCGTGCGCCGCCTCGAGCGGAGCGTGCGCGATCGGCTGCGCGGCGAGGGCGCCGTGGACTTCGCCGCGCTCGCCGAGCACCTCATTCCGCTGGTGGACGACGCGGCGCCGGCGCGCGTCGCGATCCGCCCGCAGCCGCTGCCCGACGACCCGCGCGCGCTCGCCGTGCAGATGCTCAGGCGCATGCACCTCGTGCGCGCGTTCGAGGAGCGACTGTCGGTGGCGTGGGCGCGCGGCGACGTGCCGACCGAGGCGATCCACCTCTCGATTGGCCAGGAGGCGACCGCCGTCGGCGCGTGCTTCGCGCTGCGCGCCGACGACTACATGGCCACGACGCACCGGGGGCACGGCCACATGCTCGCGAAGGGGGCCGACCTCGACGGCATGATGGCCGAGATGCTCGGTCGGTCCACCGGGCTGTGCGGCGGCAAGGGGGGCTCGATGCACGTCACCGACGCCTCCATCGGCGCCATCGGCGCCAACGGGATCGTGGGCGCGAGCCCGCTGATGGCCGCGGGCGCCGCGCACGCCGCGCAGCTCGCGGGCACCGACCAGGTCGCCGTCGCGTTCCTCGGCGACGGCGCGACCAACCAGGGCATGTTCCACGAGGCGCTCAACTTCGCCGCCGTGCTCGCGCTGCCCGCCGTCTTCGTCGTCGAGAACAACCTCTACGGCGAGTTCACGCCGCTCGCGCGCCACACGCGCGTGGCGCGGTTGGTCGATCGCGCGGCGGCCTACGGGATGCCCGGCGCGGTCGTCGACGGCAACGACGTGCGCGCCGTGCGCGAGGCGATGGGCGCCGCGGTGGCGCGCGCCCGGCGGGGCGAGGGGCCGACCCTGCTCGAGTGCCACACCTACCGCTGGCAGGGGCACATGGAGGGCGAGGCGGTCGCCTACCGGTCGGCCGACGAGATCGCGGCGTGGAAGGGGCGTTGCCCCATCGCCGCGCTCGCGCGCGCGCTCGAGGCCGAGGGCACGCTCGACGCCGCGGGAGCCGCCGCCGCCGAGCGCGAGGCGACGGACCTCGTCGCGAAGGCGTGGGAGCGCGCGACCCGGGCGCCCGAGCCCACACGGGCTGCGCTCACCACCGACGTCTTCTCCCCCGACGCGCGCGTGCTCTACACGCGCGGCCCCGTGCGGCGTCTGCCGTCCGACACGCCCGAGCGCACCTGCTCGAAGGCGCTCTTCGACGCGCTCGCCGAGGAGCTCGAGCGCGACGAGAGCGTCTACCTGCTCGGCGAGGACGTGACGACGGGGGGCTACTTCGCCGTCACCGCGGGGCTCGTCGATCGCTTCGGCCCCAAGCGCATCGTGGACACGCCGATCAGCGAGTATGCAATCGTCGGCTCGGCGGTCGGCGCCGCGATGGCCGGTCGCCGGCCGGTCTGCGAGATCCTCTTCTCCGATTTCCTCACGACCTGCATGGACCCACTGGTCAACCAGGCGGCGAAGCTCCGCTACATGTCGGGGGGGCAATACTCGCTGCCGATGGTGGTCCGCACGCCCGGCGGCGCCGGGCTCGGCATGGCCGCGCAGCACTCGCAGAGCCTCGAGGCGTGGCTCACCGGCGTGCCCGGGCTCATCGTCGTCGCCCCCGCGACGCCGTACGACGCCAAGGGTCTGCTCAAGGCTGCCATTCGCTCGAACAACCCGGTCGTGTTCTTCGAGAACAAGGTGATGTACGCCGACTCGGGGCCGGTGCCCGACGAGGAGTACCTCGTGCCGCTCGGCGTCGCCGACGTGAAGCGCGTCGGCACCGACGTGACCGTCGTCACGGTCGGCGCGGCGCTCGCCCGCGCGCTCGAGGCGGCGCGCACGCTCGAGCAGGCAGGCGTGTCGGTCGAGATCGTGGACGTGCGCACGCTCGTGCCGCTCGACGCGGTGACGATCGTGCGCTCGGTGCTCAAGACCGGGCGCCTGGTCACCGTCGAGGACGGCCCCATCACCCACGGCTTCGGCGCCGAGATCGTCGCGCGCGTCGTCGAGGTGGCGCACCGCGCGCTGCGCTCGCCTCCGCGCCGCGTGGCCGCGATGGACGTGCCGCTCGCCTACAACTCCGCGCTCGAGAACGCCGCGCTGCCCGATGCGGCGCGCATCGTCGAGGCGGTCAAGCGCACGCTCTGACGATCGGCGGAGAGAGCGGTCGAGCGCACGCTCTGACGATCGGCGGAAACAGCAGCCTACGGCTGCGTCACCACGGTGAGCTCGAACAGCGACTCGTAGACGAACGCGGTGCGGGGGCGGTACTCGAGGTGAAGCTCGACGCGGGCGGGCCAGGCGCGCGTGCTCCAGGTGAGGCGCGTGGTGCCCGCCGCGCCCTCGCCGCGCCCATCGCCTGCGAGGTGCTCGACGACGGGCGGCGCGATCGGGGCGTCGGTGACGACGTGCCAGTCGTACCCGGTCGACGGATTGG
>CAITLX010000167.1 GCA_903893335.1 uncultured delta proteobacterium
GACGACGACGCCCCTGGGTGCTCGTTCTCGAGGAGCTCAACCGCTGCGACCGCAGTGTGCGCCAGCCCCGCCTCCAGCTGCTCATCGCGCCGCGAGTCATCGTCGGCACGGTGAGCGATGAATGCGAGTGCCACGACCAATACGCGACACGCCGGCACGCACCCGCTGTCGTCAAGGGCATCATCGAGCGCGCGATCGCGCGCCTGCCGGTCGAGCTGCGCGGGGCGGCGCTCGAGGCGCTGCGCGGCCGCGGTCGATCGGGGACGTTAGCGCCCATTGTCGAGACAGTGGACACGCGCCCTCCCTCCAAGGTGCCCTGGCGAGCGGCGCTGCGGTCGCTCGGGGGTCGCCTCGTCGAGCGCCGTGCCACCCACCTGTGGCCCAACCGTCGAGCCCCCGACCGCCTCGGCGAGGTCGCCGGCCATCGCAAGAGCCGCGGCAAGCCGGTGCTGCTCGCCGCCATCGACACGTCCGCGTCGCTCGGGCCTGCCGATCTCGCCCGCATCGCCGCCGAGCTGCGCTCGCTCCTTCGCCTCGGCCTCCGCGTCGCCGTCGTGCACTGCGACGAGGAGGTCCGCCACCACGGCTGGCTCAGGCTCACCTCCGGCCCGATGCAGTTCCACGGTCGCGGCACGACCGACCTCCGCCCTCCGTTCGCGCAGGAGATGCGCGCCCTCTACCGGCCGGACGCGATCGCCTACTTCACCGACGGCGAAGGCCCCGCCCCCGACCGGGCGCCCCACCTGCCGGTGCTCTGGGTGCTGACGTCCGTCGGCACGAGGCCGGCGCCGTGGGGGCGCGCCGTGAAGATGGGGGACGACTGACGGCTCGCGCAGGGCGGGTGTGGCGACTGGCTTACATGGGCCGCTTGGGCTCGCTCGTGGCAAGAAATGCCTCGCCACGCGTGCTCGCTGATGGCGCTGCCGAGCCGCTCGGCGCGCAACTGTCCGGCGCGGCCAAGGGGTGGGCCGCGGCGGCCGATTATGCCTGCGTTTCGCGCAGTTGGGCATCCTCGAGGCACGTGAAGCGGGGACCGAACGACGAACACGTACAGGGCGACCTTCTCGCCTTACATCTTCAGATGTTAGCGGGAAGTGCGCAGTGTTCCGAATACTGTCACTATACGCATTACACATACCGCAGCTCGCGCCGACGGTGTTACAGCTCCGCTCGTGCGGCGAAGCGCCGCTCAGGCCTGCGCCTCCGCACGGCCCGAGCGGGCGAGGAACGCCGGCCAAGCTTCCCCGAACGAGCTGACGAAGCGCTCCTGCTCATCCGTCTCGATCGTCCCCGGTCGGGCGGCACGCACCGCCACGATCGCCCCATCGACCGAGGCGCCGCCCGCGACGAGCGTGCACGCCGCGATGGTGCCGGCGCGACCGATCCCGCCGCGGCAGTGCACCACGGTGCAGCGACCGGCGCGCAGCCCTGCGATGAGGTCGTGAGCCAGGTCGAGCGCCGGGTCGAGCTCGGGGATGCTCACATCGACGATCGGGAAGCGGATGACCTCGATGCCCAGCGCGGTCGCGCGCTCGACGAGCGGCTCGATCTGGAGCATCCGGAGCTCGTGCTGCTCCACGAGCGAGACGAGCCTGTCGGTGTGGTAGACGTCGCGCAGGCGCGCCAGGTCCGTGGCGAGGTCGCGGTTCCACCACCCGTCCTTCTTGCCCGGGGCGAAGGTCATGCCGAGACGCCCGGGGGTGGACGAGATGGCCTCGGGGACGAAGTCGACGCGAATCGGCAGGTTTCGCTCGCCAGTGCAGGAGTGTTGGATGGTCATGGGGCGCTGGACGGCGACGGTGCGCCGGATCGGACACCGAGGCGATGGCTTGTGGTTTGGAGGCGCGGCGCTTATTGAGCCGACGGACGGCCGGTCGCCCCCACGCCGCCCCCTGTCAGGTCCGCTCGACGCGCGGCGTCTTCGCACAAACCGCGACGCTCGACCCCGCGACCCAACCTACCGAGAGGATCCCCACCATGCCGTTCTCCAACGTCCGCGCTCGCCGAGTGCTCGTGTCTTCGGAGCGCAGGTCGGTCCCCGTGTTCTGGTTCGACGACGAGGACGAGAAGGGCTGGTACTGGACGTCCGCATCGACCGCGCTCGGCGGCGGGCGCTACAGCCTGGGCAACTACGTCGTGCTGCGCGACCTGGTTCGCTTCAGCAAGCCCAAGAGCCGCGCCACCCGCGTCGGCGAGGTCGTCGGCTTCGAGGGGCCGGCGCCGGACGCGCGCCCCGCCACGCCGCTCGTCGTCCTCGAGGACCTCGCGACGGGCGACCGCGTCAGCGTGGACATCGAGGCGGTCCGGCCGCTGTTCGACAACTGGGACGGCGACCCGCCCACCAAGCTCGCCCTCCCCGCGAGCCTCACCGCGGTGCTCGACAGCTTCCCCTCGATGGAGGAGGCGAACCCGGACTGGACGGTGCGCGAGGCGATGGCTGCGCTCCGCGCCGCGCTCGAGGCAGCGATCCGCCAGCCACGCCCCCGCGCGCCCTCGGGCGCTACACCGGGGTCTTCTCCCGGTGAGCGGTGACGGGCTGACCCAGCAGGCGGCAATCGAACCCAGGGGCTGGGGTGTTCTGGCGCTCGTCCATCTCGACGGCACGGTACACCTGCCGCAGCTCGGTGAGCAGGCAGCCGAGCACGTTTCGCCCTCGCAGCACGGTTCCGTCCTGCTCGCGCACAGCCCCCCAGAAACCATCCTTCTTCGCAGCAATCTCGACAATCGGGAGCTCCCCGGTGGCGCTCAGGATCCGGCCCATCGTGCGCGGGTTCTGGGCGAGCTTCAGCCTCAGGCACCAGCGCATCACCTCCACCTCGACCTGATCCCAGTCGGGGCGCAGCAGCCCCTGCTTGATGAAGCCCTTCGCTGCCCATTTGGCAGTCATGGGGCTCGGCTTGTCGAGGATGGTGCGCTGCGCAGCCGGCGAATCGGGGAACTTCAGGGCCTGGTAGAGGGCCTCGGACGACTTCACGGGGTGCCCCTGCACCCTGAGCCCGAAGCCGCCGGCCATGTTGGACAGCCCTCCGAAGCCCTCCTTGCTCTTGAGGAAAGAGGCACACTCGGCGGTGATGTACACTTGCTCGGGAAACTGAAGCTCGCCTGCTCTCATGGGGGAATCCTATCTGGTGGTGGTGGTGGTTGGTGGAAGGCTCGGGGGTCGAGACACTAACCGACCGAAGGACGTCTTTTCACGAGACGGCCACCGAGCCGGAATTGCTCGGCTTTCAGGGGGGCTGGAGCGCCGAGGCTGCAGGTCCGGCGACCTCTGTGCGCTGTCCGGTCTCGCGCTCGACAGGCGTCTGTGGGGTGATGCGTACGGTCCCTCCCAACGGCTTCGCGGTCGCCGCTCCCTCCCTGCACGAGCTCTCGTTTCGCGAGCTCATCGCGCGCTGCTGCGTCTCGGACGAGGCCACCCTCAGGCGCGACATCAAGTCCACGCTGCTGGCGCGCGGCTTCAGCTTCGTGGAGGACGATTACGTCTCGTACCGGAGCGCCGAGCGTCGCCCGGTCTCAGGGCTGTGCAACCTCCTGCTCACCCGTGGAGCGCCCCGCGTCGCGCTCGTCGCGCACACCGACGTCTGCCGCGACCACGACGCGTTCGAGCGCGGCACGCCGATGCCTGTCCCCGACCCCGTCATCCAGCGCCACGACGGCAGGACGATCCTCCGCGACCGGCACCGCGAGGTGCAGCTTGGCGGCGACGACCGGCTCGGGGTCGCCATCGCGCTCTGGACCGCGCTTCGCACGAAGCGCCCGCTCGCGCTCCTGTTCACGACCGACGAGGAGGTCGGGCTCCTCTCCGCGGCGACCTGCCGCTTCGCCCAGCTCGCGACGCTCGACCTGCTCGTGCAGATCGACCGCGGCAACCACTCCCACCAGCTGGTGGACCGCATCCACGAGGAGCGCATCTGCGCGCCGGACGTCGCGACCCGCATCCTCGCGGCGCTCGAGCGCGCGGGGCGTCCACGCGAGACCACCAACGGCGGCTCGACCGACGTGCGCGCCCTGCGGCGCAACGGCGTGTGCCGCGACGCCATCAACCTGACCTGCGGCTACCACGAGAGCTACGGCGACTCCGGCGACGAGTACATCGACCTCCCCGAAGCCGAGGACACGGCGCGCGACGTCAGGGCGATCGTCCAGGAGTTCTCGCGCGCGAGGCGCGCGCGCGGGGCCAAGGCGCAGGAGCCCGAGCGACATCCGCCGTGAAACACGCGGCGCCCTGTCCGATCGACGCAGCGCCCGCCGTCGAGGCCCCATGCGCACCATCCCCCGCAACGGCTACGCCC
>CAITLX010000168.1 GCA_903893335.1 uncultured delta proteobacterium
CGTCGGCGTCGGCGTCGGTCAGCTCATCTCGTTCGTCAGCCACCCGTACGACAAGTACGTGGTCGACCTCTACCTCTACGAGTGCAAGCTCGAGGGGGGCGAGCCCGAGGCGCGCAACGTCAACGCGTTCCGCTGGCTGACCAGCGCCGAGTTCGACAAGGTGCCGTTCACGCCCGCCGACGAGGCGTCGATGACCAAGCTCCTCGGCGTGGCCTGATTCGCGCCATCCACGGCGCCGCGATTCATCTGTAGCCATCCGCAGCGTCTCGGCGCACCCATAGCCAGCCGCTGCGTCTCGGCTGACGCGTAGCCCACGCCGCGCACTCCGGTCGCCGTCGCGCCCGATGGGCGGCGATGTGGATCGACCGCCTCGGCGACCTGCTCTCGCCCCCAGCCTGCGCCGCCTGCGACGCGCCCGTCGGCGCGACGCGCGCGTTCTGCCCCCCCTGCGCCGCGAGCGTGCTCGGCGACGCGTCGTCCGCGGAGGTCGTCGCGGTCGGCGCCTACGGCGGCGCGCTCGCGACCGCGGTGCGTCGGCTCAAGTACGACGGGCGCCCCGACCTCGCGCGCCCGCTCGGTCGGTTGCTCGCCGCCGCGTGCCGCGAGGCAGGGCTCGAGGCCGACCTCGTCGTGCCCGTGCCGCTGCACCCCGCGCGCCTCGCGTCGCGTGGCTACGACCAGGCCGCGCTCATTGCGCGAGAGGTCGCGCGTGGGCTCGATGCGCCGCTCGGGGTGCGGGCGATCCGTCGCGTCGTCGACACCGCTCCGCTCGCGCTGCGCGGCCGATCCGACCGTGCGGCGACGATCGCGGGGGCCTTCGTCGCAGCCGACCTGGCGCGGCTGTCGGGGGCGCGCGTGGTCGTCGTCGACGACGTGGCGACGACCGGGGCCACGCTCTCGGCTGCGACCGCTGCGCTCGCGCTCGCAGGGGCGCGCGTCGTGGGCGCAGCGGTGATCGCGCGCACCCTCGCGACGGGGTGAGCGCGGGGGCGGCGATTCGAGCGCTCAGGTGAGCGCGGCCGCGCCTACGACGACCGCGCCAGGTAGCGGCGGACCGGGACTTGCGCGACGGCGGGCGGGTCGGCGACCTCGTCGCTCCTGACGACGCTCGCGCGATCGAGGTGACGACCCGCGTGAGGCCGCCGCGCCTCGTCGAGCGCCCGCAGGGTCGCGGGTGAGTCGTCACGCACCTCGTCGACTTTCAGGACCCAAACCGCAGCGATGTCCGCGTCGCCTCCCAGGCGCGCACGCGCCTCGAGCAGGAAACGCGTGAACAGCGGGCCGACCAGCGCGCAGCGCCACGGACGCGCGCGCAGGTGAAACGCACGGTCGCCGCGACGGACCGACACGGCCACCGCCCCACCGAACCAGATGGTGTGCACGAGCGCTCGGCTCGTCGGGCTCGTGTCGAGCTCCTCGGCGAAGGCGAGGGTGCCACCGTCGAGCACCGCCAGCGTGTCGCGCACGGCGACCGAGGGCGCCCCGTCGGGGCCCATCGCCGCGATCGCCTTGGTCGACGCGGGGTCGCCGACGAGCGCCACGAGGTCTTCGGGCAGGCTGTCCATGGGTCGCGTCGCCTTTCAATCGAGCCGTTCGAGATCGCTGTCGCCGTGGTTGCCGCAATGGCGGTAGTCGTCGTTGTGCGCCCGCAGCCCATGAGCCTTGCGGATGTCGTGCAGGCCGAGCACGAGCCGCGCATAGAACTCGAGCGACGGCTGCGCCTGTCCGTGCAGCTGAGAGCCGCGCCACGGGATCCAGACGAGGCTCAGGTAGACGACGCCGCGCTTCGCGAAGAACTCGCAGGCCTCGAAGTGCGACGCGAGCGCCTCATCCTCGGTCGCGAAGCCATGTGGCTTGCACAGCTCGACGCCCGCGACGGCGTTCGTGTAGACATTGCCGGGGCCGAACACCTCGACCGCATCGAGCGCGCTCTGGATCCACCCGTCTCGCCCGGGCCATTTCGCCTTGCCGGGGCAGATCCAGTCGAAGAGCTTCGGGTCCCACACCTCGATGTCGGGGCAGAACGTCGCGAGGCCCGTCTCGTCGTGCAATCGCCGCAGCTGGTGCTTGTCGTATGCGCAGCCGATGAGCTGACTGGCGAAGCGGCGGCCGCGGAAATTGCGCCCGATCGCCTGGAGCGCCTCGATCTGCCGCTCGACCTCGTCGTCGAATACCTGTGTGCCGCTCGGGTCGGCGCCGCTCGTCAGCATCACCTGGGAGAAGCGCCCCGGCTCCTTCAGCGCCTCGCGCACGGTCTCGTAGACGTCCTCGGGGTCGACCTTGCGCGCCACGTGGCCGTCGGCGAGCGCCGAGGTCGCCTTCACGTCGGTGAAGTAGGCGCAGTAGCGGCACTGGTTGCCGCCCTCCCAGAAGTGGCAATGGCGGTACGGATTGATGTCGAGCCGCTGCGGACGCGCCGTCGCCACCGTCTCCATCGGCACGCCGCGCGAGGTTCGCTTGCCATAGTAGTCGGGGCGCGGCGTGAACTCGACCTCGTCGATGGCGTCGTCGCCGTCGAGCAGCACGAACGCGCCGTCGCGCAGATCGACGGTGTAGCCGTCGGCGTAGTCCGCACCGGCGAGCACCATCACCGAGGTGCCGTCGCGCAGCAGCAGGGGGCCAGGCGCGTTCTTGCGGGCCGCAGAGCCCTGCCCGTAAATGACGTAGCTGCGCCCGTAGTCCCACTCCGGCGCCTGCACCGCGTCGAGCGCGGCGGGCGTGAGGGCGAGCCCTCGCCGCTGGATGTCCATCTTCAGCAGGACGAACCGCGGCACCCGAGGGTACCTGGCCGCGAGCGCGAGCGGGCCGAGAGCGTTCGATGTCACCACGTCGACGTCGCCTCAACGCGCGGCCGGGGAGACGGCGAGCCGCAGGAGGTGGTGCGTGTCGGTGCGGTCGTACTCCTCGAAGCCGTGGCGCAGGTAGAGACGCAGCGCCGGATTGACCCTCAAGCATTGCAGGCGAACCGACCGCGCGAGCAGCCACGCGCCGCGCACGACGCGGTCGACCACGGCCGAGCCGATCCCGCAGCCCTGGTACTCGGGAAGCACGTGGAGGTTCTCCAGGTAGATGCCTTCGTTCGACAGCGACAGGCTGACGCGACCGACGTCGCGCGCGCCGAGGCGGATGAGGCGCGTGGCGCCGCGGTCGAAGCCGTTGCGCGCGAAGTAGCGCTCGACGTCCGACTCGGCGGGCCAGGTCGCGCGGACGTACCGCTCCATCGTGAGCCGGGTGAGGCCGTCGACGAAGGCCGCGTCGGACTCGGTCGCGTCACGCAGCGAGAGCGCGTCGGTCGCGCCGTGGCCACGCGTCGGCGCCGGAGTCTCCTGGTCCCGTGGGTCGGCGAGGATCAAAGGCGAGCTCCCGTGCTTCCGGTGTTGGGTTGGGGCTCCGACGTCGGCGTCGAAGCGCGCCCTGCGCGGCGCCGCGATCGCTCGCCGTGCGCTAGGACAAAAGTCTTGTATACGAGACGCGCGCGGAGCGCTACCACAATCGTCGGCCCTCGTGCGCTGCGCCTCCTTCAGCCCGTCCGGCGCCCGAAGTCGACGAGAAACGCGTCGAGCGCATCGACCGCTGCGTCGGGTACGCCGTGGTAGAGGCTCGCGCGGAGGCCACCGAAGCGCGGGTGGCCGAACAGTTGGTGCAGCCCGAGCGCCTCGGCCTCGCGCACGAAGCGCGCCTCGAGCGCGCTGTCACCGCCGCGGATGCGAAACGGGACGTTCATCCGCGAGCGGTGCGGCGGGTGCACGGCGTTGGTGTAGAAGCCGCTGCTCGCGTCGATGCGCGCATAGACGCGAGCGGCGCGCTCGCTCGAGCGGCGCTCGGCTGCGACGAGCCCGCCGCGCGCCTCGAGGTCCTCGAGCACGAGCGAGCTGACGTAGATCGCGAACGTCGCGGGCGTGCTGTAGAGCGACGCGATGGGTGCGGGCTCGGCGAGCTTCGACCAGTCGAGGATCGAGGGCGTCTGCGGGCGAGCGCCGCGGGCGATGAGCGACCTCTTCACGACGACCACGGCGAAGCCCGCCGGGCCCAGGTTCTTCCCGCTCGAGGCGTAGAGCGCGCCGTAGCGCGCGACGTCGATCGGGCGCGACAGCAGCGTCGAGGTGAAGTCGGCGACGAGCGGGACATCGCCCGTCGGGTCGGGATCGCTCAGGTACTCGAGCCCCTGGATCGTCTCGTTGGCGCACAGGTGCACGTAGGCCGCGCCGCGGGGGACCGTCCAGCCGGACGCGGCGGGCAGGCGAGCGCCGCCGTTCTCGGCGGAGGCGACGATCGCCGTCGGGGCGAAGCGCGCGCCCTCGTCGCGCGCGCGCCTCGACCAGAAGCCGGTGTCGACGTAGCCGAGCGGCTGGTCCGGGGCGGCGAGGTTGAGCGGGAGCGCGGCGAACTGCCCGTGCGCGCCGCCGTGCACGAAGAGCACCGCGTAGTCGTCGGTGATGGCGAGCAGGCGTCGCAGCGAGGCCTCGGCGCGCGCCATCGCCTCCTGCACCGGGCCCCCGGCGTCGCGGTGGCTCATCTCGAGGATGCCCATGCCGGTGCCTCGCCAATCGAGCAGCTCGCGCTGCACGCGCGCGAGAATGTCGGTCGGCAGCGCCGAGGGGCCCGCGGAGAAGTTGAAGGAGCGCCTGCCCGGGCGCGCGTCGTCCGTCACCATGCGAGAAGCTAGTCTCGCACGCGAGACAAAGTCCAGCGCGCCGACGCGCGGACCGGCTCGCCCCTGCGCCGCCCCGCGTGCTGCCATCACTCCCACGCCAGCGCGCGCGGCACCTCGAGGCGCGCGGCGTGCCGCGCGGGCAGGGCACCGGCGAGCGCCGCGAAGCCGACGGTCGTCGCGGCGATGCGCGTCATGGTCGTGGGCGCGAACGCGAGCGGGACGTGCCCCAATTCGACAGGGAGCGCGCTCTCGGGCCAGCTCCTGCGTGAAGTGACCCGCGCAGGGTCGCTGCGGGGACGCCGGATCGCATGAAAGAACTGTGTGCAGCTGTCTTGCCGCCGCTCGGGCCCGCTCGCTCCGCCCAGGTGGCTCGCGTTTCCTACGTCCCCGCTGCACCCCGTGCGCGACGCGGTCACTGGGCTACATAGCTGCTCCAGCGGCTCTCCCAGTCGCGTAGCTCGACGCGCCCCGTGACGGCGTGCAGCGCGTGCAGCAGCGCGATGTGCCACGCGTGGTACGAGACCCCGATGTGCGGCGCGGCTCCCCAGGTGAGGTAACCGAGGTCGTACGCCGTGAACCCTCCCAGGTCGTAGTAGGGCAGGAGGGGGACGAGCGTGTCGATGTTCGCGCGGAACATGGCATTCGCGGTCGACGCGCTCGGTGCGACTCCGGGGGCCATCTGCGACCAGTCGTACAGCCCGAGCAGCGTGAACATGTAACCATTGAGCGTGTAACTCGACGGCGTCGCGACATACTCCTCGAGAATCGGACGCCGGGCGAGCGATGGGTCGAGCGACGCGAGCGTGTCCAGGGTGCCGCCCTGCGCCACGGGAAGGCGCAGGAAAGCGAGCGCTCGCTCACCCGCTGTCGCGTACGTCGGGTCCGCGCTCTCGAGGTAGGCGCGCGAGAAGACGCTCAGCGCGTGCCCCTGCGCCATCGACGAGACCCACCCGGGCGGGAAGGTCTCGCCGCTCAGGTAATAGGCGAACGGGAATGGATAGCGAAACGCGCCGTCCGCGTCCTCCATCGTCAGCAGCATGTCGGCAGCGACGAAGAACGACGTGCGCGCGGCGACATCGCCCCTCGTCCAGCGCCCGTGCATCGTGAGCGCATACTGCGACAGCGTCACGGGATTGTAGTACAGGACGCCGTCTTGCAGCACCTGCGGGAGGCCCTGCGGGTCGAGCCTGATGGTCGGTCCGTCGGCCCACGCGAGAATGGACAGGTTCAGAAAGTCGTTGCCGGCGGCGTAGTCGGCCAGGTACTTGCCGTAGGAGCACGCCGCCGCCGCGTAGTCGGCCTGCGCCTGCGCGACGAGGCTCTGCCAAGCTTCCGTCGCGGATGGCGCGGGCCAGCGCTCGACGGCATCGGCCTCCGACGCGCCGCCGGGGTCGACCACGACGGCGTGCGTGTCACCTTCGTACGTGCCCGCCTGGCCGGTGCAACCGAGCGTCAGCGACGCAGCGAGCATGGCGGGGTGCACGCGCGGGACGGTCACGGGTGCCATGGCCAGAAGTCTCATGATTCCAGCATCCTTCCACGATGGAAAGGGCGAGACAATGCCGCTTTGCGTCGATCCGCCGCTCGTCGAGCGGTCGTCGGTACGAGAGCGGTGGGGCCCGAGCCACCCCGTGCTCCTTGCTCGCGCGACTGGCGGTGGCCCAGGGAACGCGTCTGCCGTACGGTTCGGCAGCCGCCGGCACAGTGCCGTGGCTGCGGAGGGTGGGAGGACGAAGCGATTGCGTTGCGGCAGCGACGGTGGGGCGACGCACGGGGTGCGCTGGATCCTCGACGTGCTCGGCAGGGAGTACGCCGACATCGCGGCCGTCGAGGCCCCGCACGCGCTCGACCGCTCGCGGCTCGATTGAAGGGGTGGGCGATGTCGTTTCCCGAAGGTGAATCCCGGCCGAAGTCCGCCGTCCGGTTGCTGGTCGCCGTCGCGATGGTCGCCATCGGCGTCGCGCACTTCGCGAACCCCGAGCCATTCGTGAAGATCGTGCCCGCGTGGCTCCCGGCGCCGACGGCGCTGGTGCTGCTGAGCGGGCTCTTCGAGGTCCTCGGGGGCGTGGGGCTGCTGGTGGCGCGCGTGCGCGTCGCCGCGGCGTGGGGGCTCGTCGCGCTCTACGTCGCGGTGTTCCCGGCGAACGTGAACATGGCCCTGCACGAGATTCAGCTCGGCGCGTCGCCGATCCCCGTCTGGGCGATGTGGGCGCGGCTGCCGCTTCAGCTAGTCTTCGTAGCCACCGCCGCGTGGCTGGCGCGCGGCGAGCGCGGGGCGGCTCGCGGGCCTCTACCCCCGAGGCAGTAAC
>CAITLX010000169.1 GCA_903893335.1 uncultured delta proteobacterium
GCGGCCTCGCCCAGCGCGTCGGCCGCTCGCCCGCCGCACGCGCCGAAGCGCTGACACGCGCGTGCTCGCGGCGGGCAGCGCGCTCGCTCAGGGCTCGCGACGAAACGCGACGCTCGCGCCGAGGTGGCCGAGCCGACGCGCCTCGAGGCACGCGGGCGAGCCTGGCTCGACCGCGCGGCACCCCTCGGGTCGCGTGGCGTAGAGGGCGCACGGGAAGCGCCCTGGCTCGCTCACGTCGAGCGCGGCGCAGCGCTCCCCGTCGTTGCGCACGAAGCGAAAGAAGGGGGGCCGCGCGAGCACGAAGGTCCAGCGCTCGAGCGCCTCGGGGCCGAGTCGCTCCTCGTCGGCCTCGAGCAGCGAGACGGTGGACGGCGGGTGGTGGCAGCACCGCCCGCAGGCCACGCAGTCGCCCCCCTCGGGGTCGGGCGCGCCGTCGATGGGTGCGAGGGGTGGCACGCGCGCCGCGCCGGGCTCGGTGGGCTGCGCCGCGCTCAGAGCAGGTCGGCGCAGCAGCGGATGCCGACCGCGCGCGCGTGGCGGCTGGCGTCGACGAACACGGGCGAGGCCGGGGCGCACGCGCCATCGACCGCGCCGTCGTCGCCGACCGCGCCGCCGCGCGCCATGCACCTGAACTGCCCCGCGGCCGTGGCGCACTCGTCGGTCCACTCGCCGACGTTGCCGGACATGTCGTAGAGCCCCGGCACGCCGCCGACGCACTGCGTGTTGGTCATGACCGGGTCCGGGATGCCGGAGAACTTGCACATGCCGTCGGCGTACGCGTCGCCGTACGCGTACTTCGAGGTGCCGAAGAGCGAGCAGGCCGCGTACCACTGGCTGGAGCTGTCGCCGAAGTGGCTGCCGTCGCTGCCGGCTCCGCCGACCGTGCCGCACAGGCGCTTGCCCGCCCACGAGCAGTAGAGCCAGGCGTCGCACCAGTCGATGCACCCGACGGGGCGCTTCGCGTCCTCGGGCAGCAGGTACGGCGGCGTGCAACCGTCGGCCGAGGTGTCGACGACGACCGTCTTGTTGAAGCTGCACGCGCCGGGTTGCTTGCTGAGGTCGACCGTCTTGTCCTTGGCGAACGAGTCGTAGTTCGCGACCGTCACCTCCGACTCGTCGATGCAGAAGTGTCGCGTCGAGTCGGCGGGGTCGGCGACCACGATCATGTCGGGGCCCTTGCCCTTCGGGCAGTTCGCGCCCGGGCCGCTGCCTCCGCTGCCGGACGAGCCTCCGCCGCCGCCCGTGGCTCCCGTACCGCCTCCGAGGCCGAAATCGCCGCTGAGGGGCGAGCGCTCGGAGGCCGAACACCCCGCCCAGATGGCCGCGAGGCCGACGAGCACGACGAAGCAAGAGCGGAGCGAGGCCGCGCGCGAACGCATCATCGCCTTCTTCTACCGAACCGCGCGCGTGGCGGCAAACGAGCAGCAAACCCACCTGGCACGACAGGGCCGCACAACGAAATACAAGTCCATGACAATTGCCCCCGGGCCGGGTGGTACCCCGGGGGCCGTGCATACAGCCCTCTGCGTCCTCTACTTCGCCGTCCTGCTGCTCCTCAGCGCGTACGGCCTGCACCGCTCCCACCTCGTGTGGCTGTGCTTCCGCCACCGCCGCGCGCTCGCGCGCACGCAGGCGGTCGCCCCGGCGCAGGTCGACGACGCGGCGCTGCCCATCGTCACGATCCAGCTTCCGCTCTTCAACGAGGCGACGGTCGCCACGCGCCTGCTCGATCACGTCGCGCTCATGGACTACCCGCGCGACCGCCTCGAGGTGCAGGTCCTCGACGACTCGACCGACGAGACGCAGGCGCTCGTGCGCGCCCATGTCGAGCGCCTCCGCGCCGCGGGCCACGACTTCGTCTACCTGCACCGCACCGACCGCACCGGCTACAAGGCCGGCGCGCTCGAGGAGGGCCTGCGCGTCGCCAAGGGCGACCTCATCGCCATCTTCGACGCCGACTTCCTGCCGCAGCCCGACTTCACCCGCACCTGCGTCGCGCACTTCGAGGACCCGCGCGTCGGCATGGTGCAGACGCGCTGGGGCCACCTCAACCGCGAGCACTCGCTGCTGACGCGCGTGCAGGCGCTCATGCTCGACGGCCACCACATGGTCGAGAACCGCGCTCGCTTCGCCGCGGGCTGCCTGTTCAACTTCTCGGGCACGGGCGGCATGTGGCGCCGCCAGGCGATCATCGACGCAGGCGGCTGGCAGCACGACACGCTCACCGAGGACCTCGACCTCTCGTACCGCGCGCAGCTCGCGGGCTGGCAGTTCGTCTACCGCGCCGACGTCGTGTCGCCGGCCGAGCTCCCCGAGGACGTCTCGGCGTTCCGCGCGCAGCAGTACCGCTGGGCCAAGGGCACCGTGCAGACCTCGCGCAAGCTGCTCGCGCGCGTGCTCAGCGCGCCCGAGCTCACCGTCACGCAGCGCATCGAGGCCTTCTTCCACCTCACGCCGCACTTCGCCTACCCGCTCATGGTCGTGCTCTCGGTGCTGCTGCTGCCGGCGCTCGTGCTCATGCCGGCGACCGACACGCGCACCATGCTGCTCGTCGACCTGCCGCTGTGCATCGGCACCACGGGCTCGCTCGGCGCGTTCTACGCGCTCGCCGAGATCGCGCAGGGCCGGTCGGCCAAGGGCGCGCTCGTGCGCCTGCCCGCGCTCATCGCGCTCGGCGCGGGCCTCGCCCCGCACCTGACCAAGGCCGTGCTCGAGGGCCTCGACTCGATGGCCGGCGAGTTCGTCCGCACCCCCAAGAAGGGCTCGCGCGAGGGGCGCTACCGCGCCCGCGCCAACCTGCCGACGGTCGAGGTCGCGCTCGCGCTCGTGTCGTTCGTCAGCGTCATCGCCTCGATCGAGACGCGCCACTGGTTCGCCACGCCTTTCGCGATGCTCTTCACGTTCGGCTACGGCTACGTCGCGCTGCTCGTCGCTTCCGAGCAGGTGCAGCGTCGCCGCGAGGCGCTCACCTCGGCCGAGAGCGACCGCGTCTCCGGCGAGATGGACGCGCTGCCGGCCGACCAGGCCGACCTCGCCGCCTGATTCGACGGGCCGGGCCGACCTCGCGGTCTGCTCCCCCGCGACGCGGCAGCGGACAGCTCCGCCAGTGGCGTCCCCGACGCGCGCAACCCATCGGAGGGGCTGGACTTTCCGGCGGCGCACCGCGTAGCATCAGCCGTCCGGACGGTTGCGACATGACGAAGGCAGACATCGTACAGGCGGTGTACACGCAGCTCGGCGGCTTCTCGAAGAAGGAGTCCGCCGATCTGGTCGATCTCGCCTTCGACATGATGAAGGACACGCTCGGCCGCGGCGAGAAGATCAAGATCTCCGGCTTCGGCAACTTCGTCCTGCGCGACAAGCGGCAGCGCCAGGGGCGCAACCCGCAGACGGGCGAGCCCATCGTCATCACGCAGCGACGCGTGCTCAACTTCAAGGCGAGCCAGATCCTCAAGGCCGCGCTCAACCACCGCGTCGATGCCGCCACGCCTGCCGCGAGCGCATCGGCCACCTCGACCCCCGCGCGCGGCTTCGGCGGCGGCGGCAGCAGGGAGTGACGCGCGTGGCGCTCGACGGCAACGGCGGGGGCAGCGCGGCGCTGCACAAGCTCTATTACCGCATCGGCGAGGTCGCCACGATCCTCGACGAGGAGACGCACGTCCTCCGCTACTGGGAGACGGAGTTTCGCTCCATCCGCCCGCAGAAGTCGGCGCGCGGTCAGCGCGTGTACACGCGACGCGACGTCGAGCGGCTGCTGCAGGTCAAGGAGCTTCTGCGCCAGCAGGGCTTCACGATCGCGGGCGCCAAGAAGAAGCTGCGCGAGGGGGGCATCGAGCCGCGCGAGGCCGTCGTCGCCGACGGCGAGCGCTCCGACCGCCTGCGCGCGACGCTGGTCGAGCTGCGCTCCGAGCTCGCCGGCCTGCTCGACGAGCTCACGCCGCGCGAGCCGTGACGCCGTGCGTGCGCCGCAACGTGGCGCCGGTCCTCGCGCTGACGGCGGCGTGGGTGGCTGCGGCCCCCTGCCTCGCAGCACCGCTGCACGCTCCCGTCGGAGCCGGCGATCTCGCCCTCGGAGTCGTCGTCCCCGAGGGCTGGACGCACGCGCCGCCTCCGCACCTCGAGGTCGGCGACGTGCCCGGCGCGGCCGTGACGTACGCGCGCGCGTGGCGCGCTCCCGGCTCCCCCGCGCGATTGCGGGTCGCCTGCGTCGCCGCACCGGGGGGCGACAGCGAGCCCGACTCCGAGGCTCGTGTCATCGCCCGCATGAACGCCGTGGCGCGCGCCGTGCTCGCGCAGAACGCCTCGGTGATCGCCTGGCGCGACGACGCGCTCGCCAGCGACGGCGGCTACGTGTCGCAGCCGTTCCACGCGGCGGCGACGGGCGACTCGGGCTCCGAGCTCACCGTGACCGGACGTCACCTCGTCGCGTGGGCCGGGGCGCCGGTGCACGGCGTCGGTTGCACGCTCGCGTGCGTCGAGCCCGCCGCCGGTGCCGCGTGCGCGCCGACGGTCGCGTCCGCGACGTTCACCGGGCACTTCTCGCCTCCGGTCGTCCACTCGCTCGCCGGGCGCGTCGCCGCACGCCTCGCGCAGCGACCGCTGGCCACCGCGGGGCTCCTGATCGGCTGCGCGCTGACCCTCGTCGGCGCGGTCGTGTGCGCGATGGCCGCGCTCGCGACCCGACGACGCGCCGCGCGCGACGCGCGCGGCTGAAGCCCGCCTCGCCCCCCGGGGTCGCTCGGCTCAGAACGGGATGTCGTCCCCGCTCCGCTCAGAACGGGATGTCGTCGCCGCCGCCGAAGTCGTCGGGCGGGGCGCCGCCACCGATGTCGTCGGGGGGAGCGCCGCCGGGGCCACGACCACCGCCGCCGCCTCCGCCACCGCCGCTCGATCCGCCGCCGCCGGGCGAACCGGAGCCGCCGCGGTACCCGC
>CAITLX010000170.1 GCA_903893335.1 uncultured delta proteobacterium
CGGCGACTCGGCGCCGCGCTCGACGACGAGCGGGTACCAGGGGTCGCCGAGCTGCGTGCCGGCGCGCGCGCGACCCAGCGTGCCGTACCTCTCGGCGAGCACCAGGACGGCCTCGACGCGCCCCACGAGCGGCGCGCGCGCGTCGGCGCAGAGGGGCAAGTCCGCGAAGCGTCCGCGCACCGGGTCGACGCGCTCGTCGGAGGGTCGCGAGAGATCGACGGCGGGGCAGCCGTCGATCGTCGCCACCACGCGCTCGAAGCCGCCGTACGACACCCCGCCGACGAAGAGGCGCTCGGCCGTGAACTCGTCGAACGACGGCGGCGCGCTGCGCTGGCGGTCGGCGTACGTCCAGAGGGTCAGCCGCCCGCTCGCCGGGGCGTCGAGGCCCGTGATCGTGTCGTGGAGCGTCACGCGCCGCCCCGCGTCGTCGATCGAGGCGTCGACGTCGTGACGCGTGGCGGCCCTCGCGCTCGACGACCCGAGGAGGCACGCCACGACGACGACCAGCGCCGCGATCTGGCCAGCAGCCGTGCGGCGGCGCATTCTCCCTCCCGCCGACATGTCGGGAGCCGCTCTCCTCGCCCAGATCGTCGCCGCGCTGCTCGTCGCCGCCGCCGCGCCCGTCGCGATCGCGCGGCTGACGGCGAGGTGGACACGAGCTCGTCGCGAACGCACGGACCGCATTGTCGCACGGCGACCGCCCGAGCCTCGCGGCTGAGCACGCGGCGCCTGGTACGCGGGATGCTAGACACAAGGCGTGAGCGCCCGCGCGGCGCTCGACGTCGGCGACGCGACCTCCGACCCCGACCCCACGCAGAAGGAGACGAGATGGCGAGGCTCTTCGGCTACGTCGGAAACCGCCCCGATCTCGGCCCCTTCGTGCTGAAGGTCGAGCGGGACGCGCTGCGCGTCGAGGGGGCCGGCGACCCGCTCGGCTGGGGCATCGGCTTCTACCAGGGGGGCGAGATCCTGCTGCGGCGGCGCCCGCTCGACGAGCACCGCGACATCGAAGTCGCGGATCTCGGCGACGACGTTCG
This sequence comes from uncultured delta proteobacterium, assembly GCA_903893335.1. Classification (GTDB taxonomy): domain Bacteria; phylum Myxococcota_A; class Polyangia; order Polyangiales; family Polyangiaceae; genus CAITLX01. The sequence continues at coordinate 1,038 of CAITLX010000170.1, forward strand.
CGCCGACGTGCTCATCGGGCACGTCCGGTCGGCGACCGTCGGCAGCCTGCGCACGGAGAACACGCACCCGTTTCGCTACCGGCAGTGGTTGTTCGCCCACACCGGCACCCTCGACGGCTTCACGCAGCTGGCCGCGCGCCTCTCCGAGGCGCTGCCCGAGTTCCTGCGCCGCAACCTGCGCGGCGAGACCGACAGCGAGCTCCTGTTCCACGTGTTCCTCTCCTTCTTGCACGACGCCGGGCAGCTCCAGAGCGCCCACGTGCCGCCCGCCGCGACGCGCGACGCGCTGCGCGCCACGCTGGCGCACGTCGCCCGCCTGCGCGCCGACGTCGCCGCCGAGGACCGCCCGATGAACCTGCTGCTCACCGACGGCGAGCAGATGGTCGGCGTGCGCTGCGGCGCGACGATGGCGTGGCGCGACGTGCACGGCAGACCCGACCTGCTGCGCGCGATCGGCGAAGAGCGCCTCCGGCAGCTGCGCATCCCCGACCTGGCCGGCGCACGCTTCACGCTCGTCGCCTCCGACTTCGACCGCGAGCCGCGCGGCTTCGAGATCGTACCGCCGCGCTCGCTGCTCACCCTCGACCGCTCGCATGCGCCGTCCGTCGAGCCGCTGTAGCGCGCTCGCGCTCCTCTGCGCGAGCGTCGCGTGCTCGTGCAGCGCCGCGGCGCCGCCTGCGGGCGCCGCTCAGGCCGCGTCGCCCTCCGTGGGCAGCGCGCCCGCGCGGCTCGACCTCGCCGACA
>CAITLX010000171.1 GCA_903893335.1 uncultured delta proteobacterium
GCAAGGCCCGGTCCAGCCCTGCCAGGGTGGCGCCAATCGCCCGGCGCTGGGCCGCACTGGGCGGCGCCTCGTGCAGCGGCAACCCGGGCAGGTAGGTCAGCACCCGGGCCAAGCGCTGGCCCGCCGGGCCGGGCCCCGCCCGCAGCACGCGCAGCACGCCCGGCACCGCCGCGAGCGCCGCGGCCACGCGCTCGGCGTCGCGCGCCTCGGCGATGGCCTTCACGTGCGGGCCCGCGTCCACCGTCGCGAACGCGAGCGTGCCGGCGCGGCGCAGCTCGCGCACGCACGCGAGCGCCGCGAGCGTGCCGGGGTTCCAGTAGACGAGCGCCGGCCGCGCCGCGAGCGCGCACGCGTGCATCGCGAAGGCGCTCGCCTCGGCCGCCGCCGTGAGCGCCTCGAGGTCGCGCGCGAGCACCGCTGCGCGCACGCGCGCGAAGGTCGCGGGCGCGTCGGCGATCCACGCGGCGTAGTAGGGGCTCGTGTCGGCCGTGTGGCGCATGCCGTCGGTCGAGCCCGTCGCCTTCTCCTGCTCGGAGGTCACCGCCACGGCGACCGCGAGCGGCCAGTGCCCCTCGCCTGCGAGCGGCTCGGCCGGCAGGTAGGGCTCGCCCGCGCGCCCGGCCGGCAGCACGGCGAAGCCGCCGAACACCGAGCGCGCCGCCGACGCCGACGAGCGCCGCGCCAGATCGCTCACGCGCGCCGCGCTCCAGCCGAGGCCAGCCGCCGTCGTGGCCGCGACCGCGAGCGCCGCGAAGCCCGACGCGCTCGACGCGAGCCCCGACGCGGTCGGGAAGTCGTTCACGGTGTCGACGCTCGCGCGGTCGCCGAGGCCCGCCTCGGCGCGCACGCGATCGAGCAGCGCGACGACGCGCGCGGCGAACGGAACCGACGCGACGGCGCCTGCGACGCGCACCACGTCGACCTCGAGCCCGGGGTCGAACCGCACCTCGGTCGTGGTCGTCATCGCGTCGAGCGTGATCGACAGGCTCGGCACCGCGGGCAGGTTGTGGCGCGCGTCGAGCTTGCCCCAGTACTTGGCGAGCGCGAAGTTCGGGTGCGCGATGGCGCGTGCGGCTCGGGTCATGGTGTCTCCGTCACCCCGCCGACCGTGGTGGCGAACGCGCGGAACCCCGCGCGCTCCCACGCGGCGAGCACGGGGCCCGCGTCGCCCGCGACCAGCGCGACGACGCAGCCGCCGCCCCCCGCGCCCGTGAGCTTGGCGCCGAGCGCGCCGGCCTCGCGCGCGAGGCGGCAGAGCGTCTCGATCTCGGCGGTCGAGAGCATCAGCCCCGAGAGCACCATCTGCCCGAGATCGAGCAGGTGCCCGAGGCCCGCGAGGTCTCCCGTCTCGAGGGCGACGACCGCGTTGTCGACCAGCGAGCGGATGGCCTCGAACGATTTCGCCACGAGCTCGGGCCTGCGCTCGCGCAGGTGCGCGAGGCCCTCGACCATGGTGCGCGTCGACGACGCGACGCCGGTGTGCCCGACGGCGAGCACGAGGGGCCTCGCGAGCCGCACCGCGCGCACGCTCGCGCCAGCCGCGCCACGCTCGAAGCGCAGGCACCCGCCGCGCGCGGCGGTGGTGGTGTCCACGCCCGACGGGTTGCCGTGAAAGACGCGCTCCCAGGCCATCGCGCGCTCGGCCACCTCGTCGGGCGGCGCGCCGGCTCGACCGACCAGGCCGTCGAGCGCGCGCACGACGGCGACGCCGAGCGCCGCCGAGCAGCCGAGTCCCGCGCCGGGGGGCAGCGTGGTCTCGGCCGTGACCTGGACGCCGAAGTCGACGCCGCACGCCGCGAGCACCGCGCCGAACGCGCGACCCGTGTCGCTGCCGTCGTCCGGGCTCGC
>CAITLX010000172.1 GCA_903893335.1 uncultured delta proteobacterium
CATCGACGCGGTCGTCATCGGCAAGGCGCCCGACATGTTCGAGGGCGTGATGATGCCCGAGCTGTACCTGGCCGACGCGCTCGGCGCGGTGGGCAAGCCCATGATGCGCGTGCACACCGCCGGCAGCGTCGGCGGCTCGACCGCCATCGTCGCCGCGCACCTCGTGCAGGCGGGCATCCACCAGCGCGTGCTCACCGTCGCGTTCGAGAAGCAGAGCGAGAGCGACGCGATGTGGGCGCTGTCGCCGAAGTACCCCTTCCAGCCGCCGCTGCTCGCGGGCGCGGGGGGCTACTTCGCGCCGATCATCCGCTCGTACATCCGCCGCTCGGGCGCGCCCGCCGACGTGGGCCTGCGCGTCGCGGTCAAGGACCGCCTCAACGCGCTGAAGAACCCCTACGCGCACCTCTCGCTGCCCGACATCTCGCTCGAGTCGGTCGAGAAGTCGCCGATGCTGTGGGACCCGATCCGCTACCTCGAGACGTGCCCCTCGTCCGACGGCGCGTGCGCGATGGTGCTCGCGAGCGACGCGGCCGCGAAGAAGGCGCCGCGCCCCCCCGCGTGGGTGCTCGGAAGCTCGATGCGCAGCGAGCCGAACATGTTCGCCGGGCGCGATCAGGTCAACCCGCGCGCCGGCCGCGACTGCGCGGCCGACCTCTACCGCCAGGCGGGCATCACCGACCCGCGCCGGCAGATCGACGTCGCCGAGATCTACGTCCCGTTCTCGTGGTTCGAGCCCATGTGGCTGGAGAACCTCGGCTTCGCCCCCGAGGGCGAGGGCTGGAAGATGACGGTCGAGGGCGCCACCGCCCTCGGCGGCGATCTCCCCGTCAACGCGTCGGGCGGCGTGCTCTCGACCAACCCCATCGGCGCGTCGGGCATGCTGCGCTTCGCCGAGGCGGCGCTGCAGGTGCGCGGTCAGGCGGGCGAGCACCAGGTCGACGGCGCGCGCGTCGCGCTCGGCCACGCGTACGGCGGGGGCTCGCAGTTCTTCTCCATGTGGCTGGTGGGCAGCGAGCGACCCTGAGCGTCTACGGAGCGATGACGACCATGCATTTCAACGTTGCCGACCTGTTCGAGAGCCTCGCCGACGCCTTCCCCGACCGGCTCGCGCTCGTCTCGGGCAGCGCGCGGCTCACCTTCCGCGCCCTCGAGGAGCGCGCCAACCGCTTCGCGCACGCGCTCGCCGCGCGCGGGGTCGGCCCCGGCGATCACGTGGGGCTGCACCTCTACAACGGCGCCGAGTTCGTCGAGGCGATGCTCGGCACGTTCAAGGTGCGCGCGGTGCCGATCAACATCAACTACCGCTACGTGCAGGAGGAGCTCGCCTACCTCTTCGACAACGCCGACGTCGTCGCCGTCGTGCACCAGCGCGAGCTCGCGCCGCTGCTCGCCGACGTCGCGCCGCGTCTGCCCAAGCTGCGCACCATCATCGCCGTCGACGACGGCAGCGGCGCCGATCTCGGCCCGACCCGCAGCGAGCCCTACGAGCGCGTGCTCGCCGACAGCTCCCCCGCGCGCGACTTCGCCGAGCGCTCGGGCGACGACCTCTACATCATCTACACGGGCGGAACGACGGGCATGCCCCGCGGCGTCATGTGGCGCCACCACGACGTGTTCTTCGCCGGCCTGCAAGGCGGCAACCCGGGCGGCACGCCCATCGAGCGCCCCGAGGACCTCGTGCAGTCGGTCAAGGACCGCGGCGAGCCCATGACGATGCTCCCCGCGGCCCCGTTCATCCACGGCGCGGCGCAGTGGGGCGCGCTCATCGGCATGTTCACCGGCGGCAAGGTCGTCGTGCAGCCGGGGCGCAGCTTCGACGCGAAGGTCGCGTGCAAGCTCGTCGAGGACGAGCGCGTGAACACGATGACGCTCGTCGGCGACGCGATGGCGCGCCCGATCGTCGACGCGCTGCGCGAGCCCGGCGCCTCGTACGACATGTCGTCGCTCGTGGTCATCGCGTCGGCCGGCGCGGTGCTGAGCGACTCGGTGAAGGAGGACCTGCAGGCCCTGCTGCCCGACACGATGGTGCTCAACAACTTCGGCGCGAGCGAGACGGGCCACCAGGGCTCGGCGTTCCCCGGCGGCGACCCGGCCGAGCGCGGCAAGCCGCGCTTCTACATGGACGACACGACCACCGTGCTCGGCGACGACGACAAGCCGATCGCGCCCGGCTCGGGCGTCGTCGGCCGGCTCGCGCGGCGCGGTCGCCTGCCGCTCGGCTACTACAAGGACGAGGCCAAGACGGCCGCGACCTTCCTCGTGCTCGACGGCGAGCGCTGGGTGGTGCCCGGCGACCTCGCGACGATCGAGAGCGACGGCCAGATCACCGTGTTCGGTCGCGGCGCGGTGTGCATCAACACCGGCGGCGAGAAGGTGTTCCCCGAGGAGGTCGAGGTCGCGCTCAAGGCGCACCCCGCCGTGCTCGACGCCGTCGTCGTCGGCGTGCCCGACGAGCGCTGGGGTCAGCGCGTCGCCGCGCTCGTGCTGCCGCGCCCCGGCACCTCGCCCACCTTCGCGGAGCTCGACGCGCACTGCCGCAAGCACGTCGCCGGCTACAAGGTGCCGCGCCAGATCAAGATCGTGGCCGACCTCGAGCGCCACCCGAGCGGCAAGCCCGACTACCGCTGGGCGCGCGACGAGGCGATGCGCCCGGACGCGACGTGACCATGCAGGCGGCGCCCGTCGAGCAGCACTTCTGGGCCTTCCCCGAGAGCCTGGTGGCGGGCGCGTGGGCCGAGAAGCGCGCGCTCGCCGCCGAGCTTCGCGCGCTGGCCGAGCTCTGCGTCACCACCGACGCGCCCGAGGGCGCGCTCGCCGAGGCCACGCGGCTCGCGGGCGCCGCGCGCGCGCTGCTCGACGCGCAGCCGCGCCGCACCTTCCTCGAGGCCTACCCGAGCCTCGCGACGCAGGCCGACCTCGCGCCGTTCGCCGACCGCAACACGCTGGTCGGCCGCTGCAACCCCTTCGCGCCGCCGCTCGTGCTCGTGACCGAGGGGGACCGCTCGGTCGGTCGCGTCACGTTCGGCCCCGTGTACGAGGGGGCGCCGGGCTGCGTGCACGGCGGGCTGCTCGCCGCGGCGTTCGACCAGGCGTTCGGGCACCTGCAGACGCGCCTCGGCGTCACCTCGCTCACCGGCGTGCTGACCGTGCGCTACCGCGCGCCGACCCCGATCCTGGTCGAGGTCCGCTTCGAGGCGTGGGTCGATCAGGTGTCCGGTCGTCGCCACCAGCTGCGCGCCCGCGCCCAGGTGGGCGAGCGCACGATGGCCGAGGCCGAGGCCATGTTCGTCGAGATCGAGCCCGCTCGCATGCGGGACGGCCTCGCGTCGAGGTGACCCGCATGTACATCGACTACACCGAGAAGGAGCGCGCGCTGCGCGACGAGCTTCGCGCCTACTTCGATCGCGTCGTGACGCCCGACGTGATCGCGGAGGTCACCGGCTCGGAGGGGGGCGGCCCGCTCTACCAGAAGACGCTGCGGCAGATGGGCAGCGACGGCTGGCTCGGCATCGGCTGGCCCCAGGCCTGGGGCGGCCAGGAGCGCTCGCCCATCGAGCAGTACCTCTTCTACGACGAGGTGCAGCGCGCCGGCTTCCCCATCCCGTTCCTCACGCTCTGCACCGTGGGCCCGACGCTCATGAAGTACGGCACCGACGAGCAGAAGGCGGCGCACCTGCCGGCCATCCTGCGCGGCGAGCGCCACTTCGCCATCGGCTACTCCGAGCCGCAGGCCGGCACCGATCTCGCCTCGCTCAAGACGCGCGCGGTGCGCGACGGCGACAGCTACGTCGTCAACGGCCAGAAGGTGTTCACCAGCCTCGCGCAGTACGCCGACTACGTCTGGCTCGCGGTGCGCACCGACCCCGACGCGCCCAAGCACAAGGGCATCAGCATCCTCATCGTGGACACGAAGTCGCCCGGCTTCTCCTACACGCCGATCCGCACGCTCGGCGACAACGGCACGACGGCGACCTTCTACGACGACGTGCGCGTGCCCGTCTCCAGCCTCGTCGGCCGCGAGAACGAGGGCTGGCGCCTCATCACCAACCAGCTCAACCACGAGCGCGTCGCGCTCTCGGCGCCCGGCCCCGCAGCGCGGCTGGTCGAGGAGGTCACGGCGTGGGCGAAGCAGACGCGGCGCGCCGACGGCTCGCGCGTCATCGATCGCCCGTGGGTGCAGGCGTGCCTCGCCGAGGCCTGGGCCAAGGTCGAGATCCTGCGCCTGATGACGTGGCGGCAGGCGTCGAACATCGAGCGCGGCGTGCTCGACCCGGCCGAGTCGTCGGTGGTCAAGGTCTACGGCACCGAGGGCTTCATCCGCATCTACCAGCTGCTGCTCGAGGTGCTGGGCGAGCCCGGCGCGCTCGCGCGCGGGTCGGCCGGCGCGCGCATGCGCGGCCAGCTCGAGATGATGTACCGCACCATCCTCGTGCTCACCTTCGGAGGCGGGGTCAACGAGGTGCAGCGCGACATCATCGCCACCGTGGGCCTGTCGTTGCCGCGCGCCGCGCGCTGAGGAGATCGCCGCCGATGGATTTCACCTACGACGAGGCCGAGAGCGCGGTCGCCGAGCTCGCGCGCAAGATCTTCACCGACCGCGTGACGCCCGACACGCTGCGCGCGTTCGAGCAGAGCGGCGCGACGCACGACGCGAAGCTGTGGGGCGAGCTGGCCGCCGCGGGGCTGGTCGGCACCGCGCTGCCCGAGGACCAGGGGGGCAGCGGCCACGGGCTGGTCGCGCTGCTCGCGCTGCTGGTCGAGGTCGGCTCCTCGCTCGCGCCGGTGCCGGTGTGGTCCACGCTCGTCGCCTCGGCGCTGCCCATCGCGCAGTTCGGCAGCCCGTCGCAGCGCGCGCTGCTCGGGCGCGTCGCGCAGGGCGAGGCGTTGACCTCGGCGGCGTTCGTCGACGAGGCGAGCGACGACCCGTGGGAGCCCGCGACCCGCGCCACGCCCGAGGGCAACGGCTTCCGCGTCTCGGGCGTGAAGACCTGCGTCGCGCTCGCCGACGAGGCGGCGCGCGTCCTCGTGACGGCGCGCGCGCCGTCGGGGCGCGCGGTGCTCCTGCTCGTCGATCCGCGCGCCGCGGGCGTCCGGCTCGAAGAGCAGCGCGCGACGACCGGCGAGCGCCTCTCGCGCATGACGCTGACCGACGCCCTGGTGCCCGAGGCCGACGTGCTCGCGGGCGAGGACCGCGGCGACGCCGCGCTCGCCTGGACGCTCGACCGGGCGCTCGTCGGCCTGTGCGCGCTCGAGCTCGGCGTCGTCGAGCGCGCGCTGCGCATGACGGCGGCCTACGCCACCACGCGCCACCAGTTCGACCGCCCGATCGGCACGTTTCAAGCGGTGAGCCAGCGCGCCGGCGACGCGTACATCGACGTCGAGGTCGTGCGCCTCTCGCTCTGGCACGCCGCCTACCGACTCGCCGCCGGCCTGCCCGCCAGCCGCGAGGTGCTCATCGCGAAGTGGGCCGCCGCCGACGCGGGGCACCGCGTCGTGTACGCCGCGCAGCACCTGCACGGCGGCATGGGCTTCGATCGAGACTACCCGCTGCATCGCTATTACCTCGCGTCCAAGCACGTGGAGCTCCTGCTCGGCTCGGCCAGCAGGCAGCTCGCGCGGCTCGGCGCATCGCTCGCGGAGGCCTGACGTGCGTACCCGGATCTGTGATCTTCTCGGCATCGAGCTCCCCATCTTCGCCTTCAGCCACTGCCGCGACGTCGTCGTCGCGGTCAGCAAGGCCGGCGGCTTCGGCGTGCTCGGCGCGCTCGCCTTCTCGGCCGAGCAGCTCGAGCTCGAGCTGCAGTGGATCGACGCGCACATCGACGGCAAGCCGTACGGCGTCGACGTCGTGATGCCCGCGTCGAGCGCGGCCAAGGGTCAGGGCGAGGTGACCAAGGCCGACCTCGAGAAGATGATCCCCCCGGGCCACAAGCAGTTCGTCTCCGACGTGCTCGCCGAGTACGCCGTGCCCGAGCTCCCCGCCGAGGCCGACCGCTTCGAGACGCTGCTCGGCTGGACGCCCGGAGCGGGCCGCTCGCACGTCGACGTCGCGCTCAAGCACCCCATTCGCCTGCTGGTCAACGCGCTCGGGCCGCCCCCCGAGGACATCGTGCGCCTCGCCCACGAGCACGGCGTGAAGGTCGCCGCCCTCGTCGGCACCGCCGAGCAGGCCAAGAAGCAGGTCGAGGTCGGCGTCGACATCATCGTCGCGCAGGGCGGCGAGGCCGGCGGCCACACCGGCGAGATCGGCACGATGGTGCTCGTGCCCGACGTCGTGGACGCCGTGTCGCCCGTGCCCGTGCTCGCCGCCGGCGGCATCGGCTCGGGCCGGCAGATGGCCGCCGCGCTCGCGCTCGGGGCCGACGGCGTCTGGACGGGCTCGCTCTGGCTCACCGTGAAGGAGAGCGACATGGAGCCGCGCATCGTCGAGAAGCTGCTCGCCGCGAAGGCCACCGACACGGTGCGCTCGCGCGCCATGACGGGCAAGCCCGCGCGTCAGCTGCGCACGGCGTGGACGGACGCGTGGGTCGGCCCCAAGTCGCCCGGCACGCTGCCGATGCCGCTGCAGTTCATGCTGACGGCCGAGGCGCAGCAGCGCATCCACCGCTACGCGGGCTCCGAGGGCTCGCGCGCCGACGAGCTGATGGGCTCGGCCGTCGGGCAGATCGTCGGGCGCATGCGCGAGGCGCGCGCCACGCGCGACGTCATCTACGACATGGCCAGCGAGATGGCCGACACCCTCGTGCGCCTGCGCGAACAGCTCGGCGACGGCTGAGGCTTGAGCGGCGGACGCGGTAGGCGCAACATGGCCCCCGTGTCCGCCGTCTCCGCTCGTCTCTCGATGTGGCTGCGCGAGCTGCGCTGGCGCCTGCCAGGCATGTCTCTCGCGGCGCTCGCCGTCACCATCGGCGTGCTGTTCCTCGTCACGACGCTCATGATCGTGCTCGGCTTTCGCTGGCGCATCGAGCGCGACGAGTCGGTGCGCGAGCTCGCGCGGGTGCGCGAGGTGGCCGGGCTCGACGCCGAGCGCGCCGTGCGCTTCGAGAAGCAGAAGGACGACGCGCTCGCCGAGGCCGCGCGCGCCGACAAGGCCCGCGACGAGGCCGAGACGAAGCTGCGCGCCGAGGGGGAGCTGCGCCAGGAGGCCGAGAAGCGGCTCGCCGCGCTCTCGCCCCAGGCCGCCGCCGCCGCGGTCGACGCGTGCCCGGGGGTGTTCGTCGATCAGGTGCTGCGCAGCAGCTCGTCGAAGTCGCGCGGCTGGAAGGTCACCGACGTGAGCCCGGCGACGGGGCGCGTGACGATGAAGTCGCTCGACGACGCGCGCACGCAGGTGCTCTCGTGCGCGGGCGCGCACGATCCGAGCATGCGCTGAGGGAGGTCGCGCACGACCCGAGCATGCGCTGAGGGCGCTCGCGGTCAGGCGGGCTCGGCGAGGCCGCGCAGCAGCACGCGGCCGGCGCGATCGACGCGCTCGACCATGTCGATCTGGCTGATGATGCCGGCCGACCAGCCGACGAGCGACGCGAACCAGATCTGCTGGAGCATGTCGGCGACGGTGCTCTCGAGCTCGTTGGGCGGAGCGGCGGCGAGCTCGTCGAGGCTCAGGCGCCCGACGCCGCGCAGCACGGCGACGATGAGGCCGTTGACCCGCCCCTGGTACGCCGCGACGTTGCCGGCCACCTCGGGCTCGCCCGACGCCATGGCGCGCAGCACCGCGCGCGTGAAGTTGGGCTTGCGGCAGAGGCCGCGCGTCACCGTCTGGAAGAACGACCGCAGGCGCTCGGCCGGCAGGTCCCCCTTGGCGGGGTGCGCCTCCATGCGAAGCTCGAGCGCCGCGGCCTCGCGCTCGAGGGCGGCGCAGAGGATGTCCTCCTTGCTGCGGAACGTCTTGTAGAGCGTGCCGAGCGCGACGCCCGCCTGCGCGGCGACGTCGCGCTGCCGGACGTTGTCGAAACCCCCCGCCTCGGCCAGCTCGACGGCGACGTCGAGGATGCGGTCACGGCGGTCCTTCATCGGGCCGGACGGAACCATGTACGGCGCGACAGGTCAAGGCGTCGAACGCCTCGCGGCCCCTTGTTTCCCAGTAGTTTCACGCGCGCGGCGAGGCCGCGCTCGACGCGCGCGAACCCCTTGTCCGAGAGCGTGAAACGTGTTCTACGAGAGGGTCCCCGGAGGTACTCGCCGTGTCCCACCCCCCGCACGTGCTCGTCGAGAGGGACGGCCATGTCGCCGTCGTCACGCTCAACCGCCCCGAGGCGCGCAACGCGTTCGGCGCCGAGATGCTCGTGCGCATGGCCGACGCCTGGGACGAGCTCGACGCCGACCCGACCGTGCGCGTCATCATCCTCACGGGCGCGGGGGGGCACTTCTGCGCGGGCAGCGATCTGAAGGCGATGGCGGGGGGCTTCGTCGACGACGAGTGGGCCGCGCGCTTCAAGGTCGAGCCCGAGCTGCACTGGAAGTCGCTCATGCGCCACTACCAGGTGAAGAAGCCGCTCATCGCCGCGGTCGAGGGCACGGCGGTCGCGGGGGGCACCGAGATCTTGCAGGCGACCGACATCCGCATCGCAGGCGCGAGCGCGAAGTTCGGCGTCGCCGAGGTGCGCTGGGGGCTCTTCCCGCTCGGCGGCTCGACGGTGCGGCTGCGCCGGCAGATCCCGTACACGCAGGCGATGGAGATCCTGCTGACGGGCAAGCACTTCGGCGCCGAGGAGGCCGTGCGCATCGGTCTCATCGGGCGCGTCGTGCCCGACGGCACCGCGCTCGACGAGGCGAAGAAGGTCGCCGCGCAGATCGCCGAGAACGGCCCGCTCGCGGTGCAGGCCATCAAGCGCTCGGTGCAGGAGACCGAGGGGCTACCCGAGAAGGAGGCCCTCGCGCGCGAGCTTGCGATCGGCTGGCCCATCTTCGCGTCCGCCGACGCGAAGGAGGGGCCGCGCGCCTTCGCCGAGAAGCGCAAGCCGAGCTTCCAGGGCAAATAGTCGCGGCGCCGAGGGGGGTCGCGCGCCTTGACGGAGCGCGCGCTCGCCCGCATGAAGCCGGGCCGCCGAGTCGCTCGCCCGAGGCGGCTCGTCGCTGGAAGGATCGCCCGATGTCCGAGTCGCCCCCCGTCGCTCCCGCTGCCCCGGCCTCCCGCGGCCCGAAGCCCGCCGTGCGCGTCGCCCTCGCGGCGGTGGCGATCGCGGGGGTCGCGTTCTGGGCCTGGGACCGCAGGTTCGAGGACACCGACGACGCGCAGATCGACGGCAGCATCGGCTTCGTCAGCCCGCGCGTGCCCGGCACGCTCGCCGCCGTGCGCGTGGCCGAGAACCAGGTCGTGCAGGCGGGCGAGGCGCTCGCCGAGCTCGACCGCTCCGACTACGAGATCGCCGTGGGGCAGGCGCGCGCCGCGCTCGCGCAGGCCGAGGCCGCGGTGCAGACCGAGTCGCCCGGCGTGGACATCGTGGGCAGCGCCAACGAGGCGTCGCTGCGCTCGGCCGAGGCCGACCTCGACGCCGCGCGCGCGGCGCGAAGCGGCGCCGAGCTCGAGGTCCAGCAGATCGGCGCGCAGAGGAAGGAGGCCGAGGCGCGCTCGCAGCTCGCCGAGCTCGACCGCGCCCGCTCGCAGACGCTCGCGAACCAGGGCGCCGTGTCCACCGCCGAGCTCGACACGCGCCGGCTCGGCGCGCAGGCGACGCTCGCGTCGGTCGAGGCGCTCGGGCGCGCGGTGCAGGCCGCCGAGTCGCGCGCGAAGCAGGCAGGCGCGCGGCTCGCGTCGGCCGAGGCGCGCCTGCGCGAGCTCAAGGCCAACGGCCCGCGCCACCTCGACGCGAGCAAGGCGAGCGTCACCGGGCGCGGCGCCGGCCTCGACCTCGCGCGCGCGCAGCTCGCGCAGGCCGAGCGCAACCTGGGCTACACCCACCTCGTCGCCCCCTTCGCCGGCGTCATCGCGAAGAAGTCCGCGGCGCTCGGCGACCAGGTCGCGCCCGGCCAGCAGGTCTTCGCCGTCGCGCAGACGACCGATCTCCACGTCACCGCGGCCTTCCGCGAGACGCAGGTGCGCGATCTGCGCGTCGGCCAGCGCGCGCGGCTGCACGTCGACGCGCTCGACCTCGACCTCGCCGGCTCCGTCGAGAGCCTCGGCGGCGCGACCGGCTCGCGCCTCAGCGTGCTGCCCCCCGAGAACGCGAGCGGCAACTTCGTGAAGGTCGTGCAGCGCCTGCCGGTGCGCATCCGCATCGACGCGGGGCAGCCGGGCGTCGAGCGGCTGCGCATCGGCATGTCGGTCGAGGCCAAGGTCACGGTGCGATGACGGCGCCCGCGGCGGCCGCGCGCCCCGCCTACTTCGCGACGGGCTGGACGGGGGGGCGCAACCCCTGGGCGATCGCGCTCGTGGTGACGCTCGCGACGTTCATGGAGATCCTCGACACGAGCATCGCCAACGTCGCGCTGCCGCACATGGCCGGCAGCCTGTCGGTGAGCCGCGATCAGGCGACGTGGGTGCTCACCTCGTACCTCGTCGCCAACGCGATCGTGCTGCCGGTCAGCGGGTGGGTCGCGTCGCGCATCGGGCGCAAGCGCTTCTACATGACGTGCGTCGCGCTGTTCACCGGAAGCTCGTTTCTCTGCGGCATGGCGCCGTCGCTCGGCTGGCTCGTCTTCTTCCGCATCTTGCAGGGCATCGGCGGCGGCGGGCTCGGCCCGAGCGAGCAGGCGATCCTCGCCGACACCTTCCCGCCGGCCAAGCGCGGCATGGCCTTCGCCATGTACGGCATGGCCGTCGTGCTCGCCCCCGCGATCGGCCCGACGCTCGGCGGCTTCATCACCGACCACTTCGAGTGGCGGTGGGTCTTCTTCATCAACGTGCCGGTCGGGCTCGCGTCGCTCTGGCTGAGCAACCGCCTGGTCACCGACCCGCCGCACATCGAGCAGGGCAAGGGCAAGAGCGGCCCCATCGACTACATCGGCTTCTCGCTGCTCGCGGTGGGGCTCGGCACGCTCGAGGTCGTGCTCGACAAGGGGCAGGAGGACGACTGGTTTCACTCCTCGTTCATCACGGGCTTCTCGGCCATCGCCGTCGTCGGGCTCGTCGCCTTCGTGCTGTGGGAGCTTCACGTCGCGCACCCGGTGGTGGACGTGCGCCTCTTTCGCGACCGGAGCTTCGCCGCGTCGAACCTGCTGATGCTCACCCTCGGGCTGTCGCTGTACGGCACCACCGTGCTCTTGCCGCAGTACCTGCAAGTGCAGATGCACTACAGCGCCGAGCGCGCGGGCATGGCGCTGTCGCC
>CAITLX010000173.1 GCA_903893335.1 uncultured delta proteobacterium
AGGCGCGAGCGCGCGCAGCCGCTCGACCATGCGGACCAGAGCCTCGGTCTCGCGCGAGCAGTAGGCGAGGAGCGCCTCGCGCAGGCCGGCTCGCTCGTCGGCGGGCAGCGTGGCGTCGAACATCAGGCGCTGAAGCTCGCTCGACGCGACGCCCCCCTCTGCGATCGAGAGGTCGCCGTAGCCGAGGCCGGCGACGAGCGCGGGCAGCACGATCTTCAGGCCGAAGTGGCCGCCGAACGCTGGGTCGTAGACGTGCTGGCGGACGATGGGCAACAGGTCGACGAGGCGGGTGACGGCGCCGAGCAGCGCCGCGGCGTGCTCGGGCGCCGCCGCGGCGAGCATCTCGAGGCAGCCCTGCTCGAACGGGGAGTAGTACGCGACCACCGTCTCGGCCGACGCGAGCACCGGGGCGAGCGCCGCTGCGCAGCCGGGGCGCGGGTCGCCGGGGCCAGTCGCGAGCCACGCGTGGTGCTCGACCGTGCCGTCGGCGCGTGCGAGGTGGACGCTCCACTGCACGGGGACGTTCTGGTACGGGTGGCAGCCGTTCCACGCCGGGATGCCGAGCGCGACCGTCTCGAAGTCGAGGTAGGCGACCGGCGCTCGCAGCGCGTCGAGCGCGGCGCCGAGCGTCGGCTCGACGACGAGCGCGCCCGACTGCACGGCGCGCCGCTGCCGCTCCTGCACGGCGGTGAGCTCGAGCCCCGCGGGCAGGTCGTAGAGCGTCTCGTACCCGTCGGAGAGGAGCTGCGCGAGGCGCGGCGCCCGGATGGAATGAAGCGTCGAGACGTGGTGCTCGGGGAGCGCGGGCCGACAGCGCGCCACGAAGGGGCAAGGGTAGGGCGCGTCGCAGTGCGCTCCGGCCTCGACCTCGGGCAGGGGGCCGCGCAGCATCGCGAGCTGACGGCGCGCCTCGCGCGGCACGTCGCCGACGAGCGCCTCGACGTCGTCGGTGACGTCGGCGCGGTGGAAGAGGTTCGAGAGGTCGGGGAAGGTGCACCGTGCGTCGAGGTGCATCAGCTCGACCCGATCGACGGCGAGCCCCGCGCTGCGCAGGACGTGGGTCTGCACGGCGGCGTCGGGCAGGTGCTCCGGCTTGACGCGCACGGTCGACTTCACCTCGGTCAGCGTGGCGCGGCCGCCGCCGCGCAGCGAGAGGATGTCGACGGCGACGAAGATGTCGTCCTCGAAGAACGCCGCCTCGTAGAGCACGCGCGCGCCGTCGTCGAGCGCCCGCCTCGTCTGCGCGACGCGCTCGCGGGGACGGGTGTACGGAGCGTCGATGAGCACCCCTCCGGGGACGTGATCTCGCGCTGCCTCGCCCACGCGCGTGCCGGCGTCGAACGTCGCCTGAAGCTCCGGCCCCACGGCGAGCTCGGGCGCGCCCGGCTCGTGGGTCTGCCACCAGAGGCGCTTGTGGCACTGGAGCCCGGTGACGAACTTCGACTTGGAGAGACGCGGATGGCTGGGCACCCCGATCTCGTACCGGAAGGCGCGGCCGGGCGCACGGCAGGTAGGACGAAGTACGTCCCAGTGTGAGCGTCGATCGCTGGCTCCCAGAGCTGCGTCGGGGTAGCTGGGGAAGATGCGGACGTCGTTTCGCGTAGCAGCGTACTGCCCCCGCAACCCGAGGCCGAGCCCCATGCCCCCGCAGGCCACTCCGACCGTCTCTCTGCCGCCATCCCTGGCGGCCTCGCCGCAGCGCTCCGCGCTGGAGGTGGAGGCGTGACCGCCCACGGAGAGCAGGCCCGCGGCGAGCGGGTCGTCGCCGCCGAGCTGCACGCTGGCCGCAGGCGCGTGCGGGGGAGCCCGAGCGCGCGCAGGCCCGACCTCGCCGAGATCGCGAGGCACGCCGACGGCGAGACGTTCCAGTTCGACGGCGCGACCTACGTCCGCGAGGGCAACGAGGCGACGCGCGTCTGGGGCCTCGAGTTCTTCGACGCGACCACCGACGCAAACGCGCAAAAGCCGTAGCGCCGCAGGGTAGTATCGCCCCCCCATGCCCCCCACCGGCCTCTTCCCGCGCCTCGCGCCGCGCTCGACCTCCAGCGCGGCCGAGAAGAAGCTCTGGCGCGCGCTCGTCAAGCACCTGCCCGAGGGGTGGACGGCGTGGCACTCGATGCGCGTGCGCGCGCCGCGCGGCCGCGACGGCGAGGCCGATTTCGTGTTCGCGGTGCCGGGGCGCGGGGCGTTCGTGCTCGAGGTGAAGGGGGGCCAGGTCGAGGTGCGCGACGGGCGCTGGCTGCAAGACGGCCGCGAGCTGCACGCGTCGCCGCGCGACCAGGCGTTCGAGTACATCACGGTGCTCAAGCGCCAGATCGCCGACCGTCACCCGTTGCTCGCGCAGCCCTTCATCGCCGTGGCCACCGCGTTCCCCGACACCGAGTGGGACACGCCGCCGACCAACGGCGACCTCGTCGGCACCGTGCTCGGCGAGCAGGACCTCGCCTTTCTGCGCGACGCGCTCCTCGCCCTCGCCGATCGGCTGTTCAACGCCCGGCCCCCGCCCGAGGGCCCGTGGATCGAGGCGCTGCACGAGCTCTGGGGCGAGTCGTGGGTGCCCGAGCTCTCGCTCGGCTCGCGCACCCGCCTCTCCGAGGCGCGTCGGGTCGAGCTCGACGCGACGCAGATCGAGTCGATCCACGCCGTCGACGCGAACCTCCGCATGTTCGTCTCGGGGCCTCCGGGCACGGGCAAGACGCTGCTCGCCGTCGAGGTCGCGCGCAGGTGGGCATCGCGTGGGCGCAAGCCCGTGCTGCTCTGCTTCACGCGCGCGCTCGCCGCCGACTTGCGCGCCGGGGGGCACGACGCGTGGACGGCTCGCGAGCTCGCTGCCGAGGTGCTCGCGCGCGCCGGCGTGGTGCTCGAGGGGGGCGCACCCTCTACCGATTGGTCGGCCCAGACGTGGCACGACGTGCCGCAGCGCGCGCTCGAGGCCCTGCCGCGCTCGCCCCTCGCGTACGACGCGGTGGTGGTCGACGAGGCGCAGGACTTCGCGGCCGACGACTGGGCCTTCGTGCGCGCGATCGCGGGCGCGGGGCCGCTCTGGGCGTTCGGCGACGAGGGGCAGGGGTTCTGGGCCGATCGGCGCGAGGTCCCGGCCGACGTGCGCCCCTTCGTCTACACGCTCGGCACGCGCTACCGCTGTCCGGCGGCGCTCGCCGCGTTCGCCGATCGCTACCGCACGGGCACCGCGCCGGCGGCCGCCGCGGCGCCCTTCGACGAGCTTCGCGTCGTGGTCGCGCCCGCCGACGGGCTCGCCGAGGCGTGCGGGCGCGAGATCGCGGCGCTCACCCGTGGCGGCGTGCGCGCCGATCAGATCGCCCTGCTCTCGCTCGCGGGGCAGACGAAGACGACGCTCGGCGCCGCGGCTCGCATCGGCGAGCTCGCCGCGGTGCGCGCCGACGACCCGGCGGCGGCCGAGAGCCTCGTGACGGAGACGTTCCTGCGCTTCAAGGGGCTCGAGCGCCCCTGGGTGCTGGTCACCGAGCTCGGACTCGCGAGCACCAGCTACGACGTGCGCATGCACATCGCGCTGACCCGCGCGACGGTGGGTTGCATCGTCGTGGCGACGGCCGACGAGGTCGCGAGCGATCCGCGCCTGGCGGCCCTCGTGCGCTCGGACGAGCCGCGGAGCCCGGCCGAGCGATGACCCTGTACGTCCACAGGAGCCAGCGCTCCGAGGGGCTGGTCGCCTCGCTCGCGGCGTTCGTGGGCGAGCGCGCCGAGGGTGACCCCTTCGCGCCGCTGCCCATCATGGTCGGCAGCCGCGGCATGGAGCGCTGGCTGCGCCACGAGCTCGCCACGCGCCTCGGCAGCGCGGCGGTGCTCGCGTTCCCCATGCCGGGCTCGACGCTCGACGCGGCGGCGCGCTGGCTGCTCGAAGGCGACGCCTCGGCAGCCTCGGGCGCGCGCTTCTGGGAGCGTGGGCCGGCGACGGCGCGCGACGGGTGGAGCGGCTCGCTGCTCGCGGCGCGGGTGATCGCGGCGCTGCGCGCGCGCCTCGGCGACGCAGGATTCGAGCGCGTGGCGAGCTACGTGCAGCGCGGTCCGGGGGGCGACGCCCCCGTGTCGTCGCGCGAGTTCGGCTTCGGGCGCGACGTCGCCTCCGTGGTCGAGCGGCTGCTGCACGACCGCCCGGCCATGGTGCGCGCGTGGCGCGCGGGTGAGCGCGTACCGCCCGAGCACGCGTGGATCGCGACCTTGCTCGCCGATCTGCACGCCTCGGCGCCCGAGCCCTCGCCCGCCGACCGCTTCGCGGCGCTCTCCACGCTCGCGCCGCGCGAGACCGGCCGCGCGCTCGCGGCGTTCGGCCTCTCGACCTTGCGCCCCGGCGACAAGGCGCGGCTCGCCGCGCTCGCGCGCCACCTCGACGTGCACGTCTTCGCGCTCGTGCCGTCGTCGGAGTGGTGGGCCGACCTGGCGGGGCGCCGCGAGCAGGTGCGCGCGCTCGCCGGCGAGCTGAGCCCGGCGGCCCGCTCCGAGCTGCTCGCGTCGTTCGAGCGCCAGAACGTGCTGCTCGCGACCGACGGCATCCCGAGCCGCGATCTCCAGATCTGGCTCGAGCAGAACGACTGCCGCGACGAGGACGTCTCCCCCGCGCCTGCTGCGACGCCGACGCTGCTCGGCGCGCTCCAGCGGTGGCTCGACGAGGCCGGCGACATGCCCGCGCGCGGCGCGTGGAGGCACCTGACCGAGCGCGCGTCGATCCAGGTCCACGCCAGCCACGGCCCGCTGCGCCAGTGCGAGGCGCTGCGCGACGAGCTTCTGCGTCGCTTCGCCGCCGACCCCACGCTCGAGCCGCGCGACGTCCTGGTCATGACGCCCGACGTCGCGACCTACGCGCCCCTGATCGCGGCGGTGTTCGGGAGGCGCGGCAACAGCGCAGGGGGCGTCGAGATCCCGCGCATCGAGGTGAGCATCGCCGACCTCGGGCTGCGCGCGAGCAACCCGGTGGCCGACGCGCTGCTGCGCGCGCTCGCGCTCGCCGACGACCGCGTGACCTCGGCGCGCCTGCTCGAGGTGCTCGAGCTCGAGCCGGTGCGCGCGCGCTTCGGCCTGGGCGAGGACGAGGTGGCCGACGTGCGCGCCATGGTGAGCGAGTCGGGCATTCGCTGGGCGTGGAGCGCGGGCGATCGTCGGCGTCACGACCAGCCCGAGGTGGACCAGAACACCGTGCGCTTCGGGCTCGAGCGCCTCGCGCTCGGCGTGCTCATGCCCGATCGCGGCGGGCTGGCCGTCGTGCGCGGCGCCGAGGGGACTTCGTGGGCACCGGCCGTCCCGCTCCCGCTCGAGACGCGCGCGCGCGTCGCGCGCTTCGGGAGGCTCGCCGCTGCGTGCGCCGAGCTCGAAGGGGTGCGGGCGCGCGTCGCCGATCCGGCCACCGCCGCCGAGTGGCGCGAGCGGCTGCGCCAGCTCGTGGCCGACCTCACGCGCGTCTCGGACGAGCGCACCTGGCTGCGCGCCAGCGTGCACGACGCGATCGACGACCTGCTGCCCGACGGCGGCGAGCCGGAGCTGCGCTACGACCTCGGCGCGGTCAGCTCGCTGCTCGCCGGCGCGTTCGAGCTGCCGCAGCGCGGCGACCGCCCGCCGACCTCGGCGGTCACGGTGTGCGCGCTCGAGCCGATGCGCTCGGTGCCGTTCCGCGTCATCGCGCTGGTCGGCATGGACGACGCGGCCTTCCCGCGCGCCTCGCGCGAGCCCGCCTGGAGCCCGCTCTCGCGCGCTGCGTGGGACGAGTACGACCGCCGCACCGTCGATCGCCACATGTTCCTCGAGGCGCTGCTCTCGGCGCGCGACGCCCTGCTGGTCTACGGCACCGGCTTCGAGCCGACGCAGGTCAAGGAGGTGCCGCTCACGGTCGTGGCGACCGAGCTCGTCGAGCTGCTCGCGCACGCGCTCGACGTGGACGCCGCGACGCTCGTGACGCGGCACCCGCTGCAGCCCTGGAGCGCGCGCTCGTTCGAGCGCGACGCGCTGCGCCCCTTCGACCAGACGTGGGCCAACGTGGCCAGTGAGCTGGCCAGGCAGGGCGAGGGCCCGAAGCCGCTCGTCGGGCTCGCCGCGTCCTCGCTCGACGCTCGCTGGCCGGCCGACGCCACGCCCGGCAGCACGCTCACCGCCGCCGAGCTCGTGCGCGCGTTGACCAAGCCGCAGCGCGAGCTGGTCGGCTACGGCCTGGGGCTCGACACGCGCGAGCAGGAGGCGGAGCTCTCCGAGCGCGAGCCGCTCGAGGCCGACGGTCTCGAGTCGTGGTCGCTGCGCAGCGCCGCGATGGCCGAGCCCGAGCTCGACGCCCCCGACGCCTTCACGCGCCTCGAGCAGCGCCTGCGGGGCGAGGGGGTGCTGCCCGCTCACGCCGCGGGTGCGAGCTTGCTGGCCGACGCGGTGGAGGCAGCGCGGCTCGTGCACGGTCGCGTCACGCGGCTCCCCGGCGGCGCGATGGCCGACCCGCCGACGTTCGCGTGCTCGGTGCGCTCCGAGGCCGAGGCGCGCGACCTCATCGTGACCGCGTCGGCGCCCCAGGTGCGCGAGGCCGACGACGGCCTCTGGCTCGTGTGGCAGACGGCGAGCGAGTCTCCGAACGGCAGGGCGCGGCTGCTCGCGTGGACGTCGCTGCTCGTCGCGACGCTCGACACCGAGCGCGGCGAGCGCGTGCGCGGCGCGGTCATCGTCGGCTGCGCCGACGGCGCCAAGGGGGACTACGACGGCGTGGTCCACTTCGCGCGGCCGGTCGAGGCCCGGCGCAGCCTCGAGCGGCTGATCGAGGTGCGGCGCCTGGTGCGAAGCGGGCCGGTGTGGCTCTTCCCGATGCTCTCGGCGAAGCTCGGCGTGCCGCCGAAGAAGGAGGCCAGCGCCGCCGACCGCGTGCGCGACGCCGCGGAGGTCTGCTGGTGCAAGGAGGTGCCGGGCACCCCCTTCGCTGGTGACCTCGCCGACCGGTGGGTCTCCGACATGTTCGGGCACCTCGGCGTGGAGGATCTGGTCGCGCGCGCCGACGCGCTCGTCGCGCTCGCCGAGACCGTCTGGAGCGACGCGCTGGGCGAGGGGGTGGCCGGCCTGCCGGGCGCGCCGCCGAAGCCCGAGCGCAAGAAGGCAGCGGCTGCGCCCGCCGGGGCTACGAGCCCGGCTGCGGCGAAGAAGCCGCGGGCGACGAAGGGCAAGGGAGCGTGAGCGTGGCGCACCAGGCATGGAACGACGCGGTGGAGCTGACCCCGGCGCGCACCTGGCTGCTCGAGGCCAGCGCGGGTACGGGAAAGACGTACCAGATTGCCACGCTCGTCGTGCGCCTCGTCGCCGAGTACGGCGTGGCGATCGACCGCATCCTGGTGGTGACCTTCACCCACGCGGCGACCGGGGAGCTGAAGGACCGCGTGCGGCGCCGGCTCACCGCCGCGCGCGACGCGCTGCAGGCCGACGCGGCTCCCGCGGGCGACCCGGTGCTCGTGCGGCTCTGGGAGCGCCCCGCCCCAGATCGCGCGGAGTTCGCGCGGCGGCTCGACCGCGCGGTGCGCGCGTTCGACACCGCGCCGATCTCGACGATCCACGGCTTCTCGCAGCGCGCGCTCGACGAGCTCGCGTTCGACACGGGGCAGGACGCCGGCCTCGAGCTGCTCGGCGACAAGGACGACGTCGTCGCGCGCGTGGTCGACGACACGATCGCGCTGCTCTGGAGCGAGCTCGACGCAGCGGGCGCGGCGCTGGCCAGAGAGGCGGGCGTGACGCGCGGGGCGCTGGTCGCGGTCGCCAAGGCCATGTCGGGCGCGGCGGAGCCGAGGGTCGTGCCCGCGGTCGAGGGGCTCGCGCCGAGCGCCGACCTCGCCGCGACGGTCGCGCGCATGGCGGCCGACCTGCCCGGTGCGCTCGCGGCGTTCGCGACGACCGCGCGGTGGCGCGTCGAGCGCGAGATCGAGCGGCGTCGCGCGCTCACCTTCGATGCGATGCTCTCGCGGCTCGCCGACCGCGTGCAGGGGCCCGACGGGCGGCCGACCGAGGTCGCCGAGCGGCTGCGCGAGCGCTACGACGCGGTGCTCGTCGACGAGTTCCAGGACACCGACAGCGCGCAGTGGAAGGTCATGCGCGCGGCGTTCGACGGCCACTCCCACCTGTTTCTCATCGGGGACCCGAAGCAGGCCATCTACGCGTTCCGCGGCGCCGACGTGCACGTCTACCTCAGCGCCGCCGAGACGGTCGGCGAGGCGACGCACCGCACGCTGACGATCAACTGGCGGTCGGACCCAGCCGCGGTGCAGGCGATGAACGCCCTCTGGCGCAAGGGCTCGCACGCGTTCGAGCAGGACCGCATCGACTACGTCGAGGTCGACGCCGCCGAGAAGGCCTCGCGCGTCGCGCCGAGCGGGCCCGGTCTCGACCTGCGGTGGCTCGACGCGTCGTCCGTGGGGGGCGACGTCGGCACCGCGCTCGCCAAGAAGCCCTACGGCCTGGCGGCGCGCGCGGCTGCGCGCGAGGTCGTCCGGCTGCTCGGCTCGGGCACCACCCTCGCCGTCGGCGGCGAGCCTCGCCCCCTCGGGCCGGGCGACCTCGCCGTGCTGGTCGCGGCGCACCACGAGGGCGCGGCGGTGCGGCGCGAGCTCTCCCGCGTCGGGGTGCCCTCGGTGACGGCGTCGGCGGGCTCGGTGCTCGAGACGCCGGTCGCGACCTGGCTGGCCGACTGGCTCGACGCGGTCGCCGGCGCGGGGCGCGACCGGGCGGCGCGACGCGCGGTGGTGACGCCGCTCTTCGGCTGGACGGCGCCCGAGCTGGCCTGGGCGCTCGCCGCTGCCGACGTCGGGCGCGCGGGTGTCGAGGCGCGCCCCGCGGACGTGCGCGAGCGCGACTGGAACGCGTGGACCGAGCGCCTGCGCGACGCGGCCGAGCGCTGGCACCGGCTGGGCTTCGCCGGCGTGTTCGATCGCGAGGCGAGCGAGGGGGGCATCGTCGAGCAGCTGCTGCGCATCGCCGAGGGGGAGCGGCACGCGACCGATCTCCGCCACCTCTACGAGCTGCTGCACGCCGAGGAGCGCGTGCGGCGCTGCGGCCCCGGCGCGCTCGCGACCTGGCTGCGCGGCCACGCGGCCGAGGAGGCCGCGGGCTCCGACGACCGCAAGCAGCGGCTCGAGAGCGACGCGCGCGCGGTGAAGATCGAGACCATCCACGCGAGCAAGGGGCTCGAGTACCCCGTGGTGCTCCTGCCCTTCGCGTGGAACGCGAAGAGCACGAGCGCGAAGCCTGGCCCGATCACCGTGCGCGGCGCGACCGGGCTCGAGCTGCACTTCGCGGCCAAGGGCACCCCCGAGCGCGAGGTGGCCGCCGACGCAGCCGCCGAGGAGCAGCGGCGCGAGTCGTTCCGCCTGCTGTACGTCGCGCTCACCCGCGCGCGTCACCGCACGATCGCCTGGTACGGCCCGCTCGGCACGGCGGGCAAATCGACGAGCGCGACCCCGCTCGGTCGTCTGCTGATGCGCGGCGCGACGCGCACCGGCTTCGACGACGCCGACACGCTCGTGTTCCCCACCAAGGGGGAGTCGGACACGTGGCCCGTCGCGCGGGCTCGGCTCGACGCGCTCGCGGAGCGCTCGGGCGACACCATCGCGTGGCAGACCGAGGCCCCCCCGTCGGGCTCGCCTCCGCGCTGGGTGGGCGCCGAGGGGCAGGCGCCGGACTTCGCGGCGGCGCGGTGGCCGGCCGATCGCGCGAGCATCGGCAGCCCCTGGATCGTCACCAGCTTCAGCGGGCTGCACGGCGCCGCGTCGGTCGACCCGAACGAGCGCCTGCGCGCCGACGAGCCTCCGGTGGGCGAGGCGGCGGGCGCGGGGGATGCCGACGCCGACGTCGTGCCGCTGCCCGATCCGCCGCTCGACGCGAGTGTGCGCGCCGACCTGCCGCGGCTCGGGCTCGGGGGTGGCAAGGCCTACGGGACGTGGGTGCACGCGGTGTTCGAGCACCTCGACTTCACGACCGGCGGCGAGAAGGGGGTGGCGACCGAGCCCTCCACGCGCGACCTCGTCGAGCGCCTCGGCGCGCCGCTCGGCGTCTGGGACCACGCCGCGGCGCGCGACGAGATCGTCGCCTGCCTCCCCGCGCTGCTCGACACGCCGCTCGACGCGGTGGGCGCGGGCGGCGTCGACGTGGTCCGCGGGCTCGCGCCGGGCTTCTCGCTGCGCCGCGTGCTCGGCGCCGATCGGCTCGACGAGGTGACGTTCGATCTTCGCCTCGGCGCGGGCAACGCGTGGCGGCGCGCGGCGGGCGAGCGACCGACCGAGGCCGAGCACCACGCGGGGCGCGTCGATCCGGGCGCGGTGTACGACGCCATCCTGGGGCGCCCCGCTGCGCCCGCGTTCGTCTGCCAGGCATGGCTCGACGGTCAGCGCGCGCGCCGCTCCGACGGCAAGGCGCTGATGGGGCGCATCGCGGGCATCCTCACCGGATCGATCGATCTCGTCTTCCGCTCTGCCGACCCCGCGACGGGGCGCGCGCGCTATTTCCTCGCCGACTACAAGACCAACCGCATCCGCAAGTCGCTGCCCGGCCACTACACCGGCGCGTGGCTCGGCTGGGAGATGTCGCGCATGGGCTACCCGCTGCAGTCGCTGCTCTACACGCTCGCGCTGCACCGGCACCTGCGCACGCGCCTGCGCGACTACGACTACGACGCCGACGTCGGCGGCTACTTCTACCTCTTCCTGCGCGGCATGGCGGGCCCCGACACCCCGCGCGACCTCGCGACGGGGCGCTGCCTCGGGGTGCTCGGCGACCGCTGGCCGCGCGAGGTCATCGAGGGGCTCGACCGCGCGCTCGACGGCGCGTCGGCGGAGGCCACATGAGCGCGGCGTTCGTGCGGCGGGCGCAGCCCTTCGTCGACGCGGGCGTGCTCGCGCACGAGGACGTCTACGCGGTGTCGCTCGTCGCGCCGCGCTTCGGCGAGCGCGACCTCGAGCGCATGCTCGCGCTCGCGTTCGCGGTGCGCGCCCCGCGCACGGGGGCCGCGGGCGTGTGTCTGGGGCAGGTGCGCGCGCGCGTCGGCGACGAGCTTGCGCTGCGCGGCGCGTGGGCGTCGGCGCCCACCGACGACGCCGCGGGCACCGACGAGGCAGACGAGCCGCTCGCGCCGCTGCCCTGGCCCGACGACGCCAAGGGCTGGGAGGCGGCCGCGCTCGGGTCGCCCATGGTGAGCGCCGACGGACGCGAGGGGGACCGCCCCTTCGTCGCGCAGCGGCTCGCCGACGGCTCGACGCTGCTGCTCACGCTGCGCCTGCACGACGAGCAGCGGCGGGTCGCCGCCTCGCTGCGCGCGCGCGCGGCCGATCCCTTCGCCGACGGGGCG
>CAITLX010000174.1 GCA_903893335.1 uncultured delta proteobacterium
GCAGGTCGGCGCGCGGGCCGAGGCCCGCCACGCACGCGACGACCGGCAGCCTCTCGCGCCGCGCGATCGCCTCGGGCGCGACGACGTCGGCGCCGTCGATGCGCTGCCCGATGCGCCTGGGGTGGACGTCGACGAGGTAGGCGGCGCGCTTGCCGCAAGCCGCGAGCGCGCGGCGCATCTGCTTGCCCGTGTCGCCGTAGCCCCAGAGCGCGTACGCGTCGCCGCCCGCGAGGAAGTCGTCGGCGAGGAAGCGCGCCTTGCACGCGACGATGCGGTCCTGCTGGCAGGCGGCGCTCGTGCGCGACAGGCGCGAAGGCCCGTCGCGCCACGAAACCAGGCGCCGCGCGACGACGCCGACCTCGCGCCCCGCCGCGAGCCAGCGCAGCACGAGATCGTAGTCCTCGGGCCAGCCGAGGTCGCGGTAGCCGAACGCCTGCATCGCCTCGCGCCGCGCGAACAGCGTCGGGTGCACGATGGGCGACTCGACGAAGCGCTCGCGCCGCACCGCCGCGGGGCCGTCGATGGTCGCGAGCCAGCGCTCGTAGGCGCGCAGGCCCCCCGTGAGATCGTCGCGCGGGAACATGCGCACGTGCGCCCCCACCGCGTCGAGGCTCGGGTCGCGCTCGAGCGCGGCGCGCTGCAGCAGGAGCCGATCGCGCCGCATGAGATCGTCGCCGTCGTGGCGCGCGACGAACGCGCCGCGGCACGCCTCGAGGCCGAGGTTGAGGGCCGCGACGATGCCGCGCGGGGGCGCCTCGAGCACGCGGAAGCGCGCGTCGCGGGCCGCGAACCCGCGGGCGATCGCCGCCGAGTCGTCGCGCGAGCCGTCGTCGACCACGACGCACTCCCAGTCGCGCTCGGTCTGCCGCCGCACGGTCTCGAGGGCGGCGGCGAGCGTCGGGGCCGCGTCGCGCACCGGGACGAGCACGGAGACGAGCGGGGCGTCCACGCGGCGTCAGCCTACGCGGCTGCGCGCGCGCCCGCACGCCCACGGGACATCGCGCGGCTTTCGCGGTACGTTCCGGCCCCTTCGCCACCATGACCGAGCACGATCTTCTGTTCGAAATCGGCGTCGAGGAGCTCCCGGCCTCGTTCGTCGCCGGCGCCCTCGCCGCCCTCCCCGACCTCGCGCGCGCGCGCCTCGCCGAGCTGCGCCTCGCGCACGGCGAGATCCGGGCCCTCGGCACCCCGCGCCGGCTGGCGCTGGTCGTGCTCGGCCTCGCCGATCGCCAGGCCGACCTCGCCGAGGACCTCACCGGCCCGCCGGTCTCGGCCGCCTACGACAAGGCGGGCAACCCGACGCGCGCCGCCGAGGCCTTCGCCAAGAAGCTCGGCTGCGAGCTCGCCGAGCTGCGCCGCGTCGAGACGCCCAAGGGCGTCTACCTCGCCGGCACGCGCAAGGAGACGGGCCGCGCCACGCGCGAGCTGCTCGGCCCCGCGCTCGCGTCGCTCGCCGCGGCCATCCCGTTTCGCAAGAGCATGCGCTGGGCCGACGGCGACGCGACCTTCGGGCGCCCGGTGCAGTGGCTCGTCGCGCTCCACGGCGACGACGTCGTCGACACCTCGTTCGCGGGCGTCGCGAGCGGGCGCGTGTCGCGCGGCCATCGCTTCCTCGGCGCGCCCGCGGTGCCCATCGCGTCGGCGGCGACCTACCTCGACGCGCTCGCGCGCGAGCACGTGCTGGTCGACCCCGCCGCCCGCGCGGGCCGCATGAAGGAGCGCCTCGCAGCCGCAGCCGTCGCAGCCGGCGGCGCGCTCATCGAGGACGAGTTTCTCGTCGGCGAGAACCTGTCGCTCGTCGAGGAGCCGCACGTCGTGGTCGGCGGCTTCGAGCCGGCGTTCCTCGCGCTCCCCGACGCGGTCATCCTCGAGGTCGCGCGCGGCCATCAGCGCTACTTCGGCGTGCGCGGCGCAGGCGGCGAGCTGCTGCCGCGCTACCTCGCCGTCGTCAACACGGCCGAGAACGAGGCCAACGTGCGCCGCGGCAACGACCGCGTCATGCGCGCGCGCCTCGCCGACGCTCGCTTCTTCTGGACCGAGGACGGCAAGGCGCCGCTCGCGGCGCGCCGCGACAAGCTCGCCGGCATCGTCTTCCAGAACCGCCTCGGGCACATGCTGGCCAAGGTGCTCCGCGTCGAGCGGCTCGTCGCGGCTCTCGGCGAGGCGCTGCGCCTCGACGCGCGCACGCGCGAGACGGCGCTCGACGGCGCGCGCCTCGCGAAGTGCGACCTCGTGTCGCTGATGGTCGGCGAGTTCCCCGAGCTTCAGGGCGTGATGGGCCGCGCGTACGCCCTCGCGCAGGGCGAGCGCGCCGAGGTCGCCGACGTCATCCGCGATCACTACGCGCCCAAGGGCGCCTCCGACGCGACCGCGCCGACCGACGAGGCCGCGCTCGTCGCGCTCGCCGACCGGCTCGACACGCTCGTCGGCTGCTTCGCCGTGGGCCTGTCGCCCACGGGCGCGGCCGACCCGTTCGCGCTGCGGCGCGCCGCGCTCGGCATCCTGCGCACGCTGCTCGACCGCGGCTTCGACCTCACCCTCTCGCACGCGGTCGAGCTCGCCTACACGGGCCTCGAGGGCATCCGCCTCGACCTCGACGCCACGGCGCTCTCGGCCAAGCTCGCCGATTTCCTCCGCGACCGGCTCCGCGGCCTGCTCACCGCGCAGCACCCCGCCGACGTCGTCGACGCGTGCCTCGCGGCCGGCGCCGATCGCCCCGTCGAGGTGCGCGCGCGCGTCGCCGCCCTCGCCGGCCTCGACCCCGCCGTGCGCGCCCGCGCGGGCGAGGTCTTCAAGCGCGCGAGCAACATCGCCAAGGACGCGCCCTCCGGCGCGCCCGAGCGCCCGTCGAGCGTGCAAGCCTCGCCCCCGCCCGCCGAGGAGGCCCTCTTCGAGGCCTACGAGCGGCTCGGCATCGGGCTTGGCGCGGCGGCGGCCAGCGCGACGTGGGCCGACGCGTTCGCCCTCATCGCCGACTTCGCCCCCGTCCTGCAGCGCTTCTTCGAGGAGGTGTTCGTCATGGTCGAGGACACGAAGGTGCGCGACGCGCGCCTGCGGCTCATGCGCGCCATCGGCGAGACGTGCGGCGCGGTGGCCCACTTCCAGCTTCTCGCCCCCCAGGCCTGACGCGAGCGGCGCGGGGCTCGCTCGCCGTGCGTGCGCCCCGCCCCAGCACGCTCGTGACGCTGGCCGCGCTCGCGGCCTACCTCGCGACCGCGTCGCGCTTCGTGCTCGGCGGCGACGCCGGCGAGTACGCGACGCTCTTCACGCACGCGGGCGTGGCGCACCCGCCGGGCTACCCGCTGTACGCGATGTGGCTGCGCGCGTTCCCCTGGCCCGCCTCCGCGTCGCCGGCTTGGGGCGCGTCGATCGCGACCGCGCTGCTCGGCGTCGCGGCGGTGGCGGTGCTCGCGCGCGCGTGCGTCGCGTGGGGCGCGTCCGAGGGGGCAGCCGGGCTCGCCGCGGCGGCGTTCGCGTTCTCGCCGCTCGCGTGGAGGCTCGCGACCGAGCCCGAGGTCTTCCTCGGCCTGGCGCTGCTCGCCGCGACGCTCGCGTGGGGCGTGGCCACGCCGCGGCTCGCGGGCGCGCCGCGCGCCGCGCTCGTCGGGGCCGTCGCGGGGCTCTCGGTGTGCCA
>CAITLX010000175.1 GCA_903893335.1 uncultured delta proteobacterium
GCCCTTGCCGGGCAGGAACGACAGCGGCACGACCACGCTCTTGGCGCCGGCGAAGTCGGCCTCGGTGAACGAGCGGAGGTAGGCCGCGACGGCGCGCACGCGCGTGTGAAGCTCGTCCATCGTCGTCTCGGTGTCGGGGTGCACCGGAGGCTGCTTGCCCCCGAGGCGCGCGGCGGCGAACTTCGCCGCGTCGCAGGCGGCCTGCACCTGGCGCACGAGCGGGTACTGGTCGGGCGCGAGGCGCGCGGCGAGCAGCGTGTTCGGGTCGAACGACTTCTTCTCGGCGTAGCTCGACGCGGCGGTGAGCCACAGGTCGAGGTTGTCGAGCATGCTGGAGAGCTGGGGCACGGTGGCCGCGTAGAGGGACATGGGGCCGACGTGTACCCTCCGCGGGCGCGGCGAGCCAGGGGCGAGGCCCCGGCAGGCGGCCCCTTGCCATTTCCCCCGATCCGCCTATTCTCGCCGCCCCCCAACCCGTCCGGCGGCTCCGTCCGCCCTGGTCCGCGCTCTGGACCGGGCCCTCGCTGAGGGCACACGAGGGAGGGGCGATCCGCGGCCCTGCGCCGCACCCCCGTAGAGGAGCCTCCCCATGAAGAAGAACCCCGGCATCATCGGCACCAAGCTCGGCATGACGCAGCTCTTCGCAGACGACGGCAACGTCCTGCGCTGCACCGTCATCGAGAGCGACCTGGTCGTCGTCTCCAAGCGCACCCTCGAGAAGGACGGCTACGACGCCCTCATCGTCGGCCTCGGCGAGCGCAAGGACAAGCACACCAACAAGCCCCTCGCCGGCCAGTACAAGAAGCTCGGCCAGACGCCCCGTCGCACGCTGCGCGAGCTTCGCTGCTCGGCCGAGCACGCCGCCACCTTCGAGGTCGGCCAGAAGGTCGCGCTCGACCAGGTGTTCGAGGTCGGCCAGTTCGTCGACGTCCAGGGCACCACCCGCGGCCGCGGCTTCACGGGCGTCATGCGCCGGTGGAACTTCAAGGGCTCCAAGTCGAGCACCCACGGCACGCACGAGTACATGCGCCACGGCGGCTCCATCGGCACGAACATGACCCCGGGTCGCACGCTGCCGGGCCTCAAGATGGCCGGCCAGTACGGCAACGAGACCGTCACCGTGCAGAACCTGAAGATCGCCCGCATCGTGCCCGAGCAGGCGCTGCTCATCCTCGAGGGCGGCGTGCCCGGGTCGCGCAACTCGGTGGTCACGGTCCACGGCGCCAACAAGAAGAAGCGCGCCGGTCGCCCCCTCAAGAAGTGACCCTCGGCGAGGCGCGGAAGAAGGAAGTGACCCGTGGCGAAGGCGCGGAAGAATCCGTACGCCAAGCCTGACCACTTCACGCGCGAGGCCAAGGAGCGCGGCTACCCCGCGCGCAGCGTCTTCAAGCTCGAGGAGATCGACCGCCGCTGTCGTCTCCTTCGAGCGGGCCAGCGCGTGCTCGATCTCGGCGCCGCGCCTGGCTCGTGGTCGATGTACGCCGCGCAGCGCATCGGGCGCACGGGCAAGCTGCTCGCGATCGACCTCGTGCCGGTGCCGCTCGCGCTCGGCGAGGCCGCGACCTTCGTGCAGGGCGACGCGCTCACCCTGACCAACGAGGACCTCGCGCGCTTCGCCCCCTACGACGTCGTGCTCTCCGACATGGCGCCCTCGACGAGCGGCACGCGCGACGCCGACCAGGCGCGCAGCCACGAGCTCTTCGTGCGCGCGCTCGACGTCGCCCGCGCCCTGCTCGCGCCCGGCGGCGCCTTCGTCGGCAAGATCTTCATGGGGCCCGACTTCGAGGACGCGCGCCGGCGCGTGCGCTCCGCGTTCACCGAGGTGCGGGGCATCCGCCCCGAGGGCACGCGCGCGACGAGCTACGAGATCTTCGTCGTCGGGCTGGGGCGCAAGGTCCCTGCCGCGCCCGCCGCGCCCACCTGACCCACCCTCGATCCCCCGTGTCCGAAGTGCGTCACGCGACGCTCCGGAGGCGAGCCTTGCGGCGCATGCCTGCTAAAGAGACAATCGAGAATATGCGCCAACTCCGCACGCCCTTCGCCCTCGCCCTGCTCGCCTCGCTCGCGGGCTTCGCCTGCTCGTCGTCCGACGCCGCCGCGCCCGAAGGCGCAGCCGGCGCGGGAGGCGCCGCGGGGGACGCAGGCGCCGACGCCGCCGTCGGCAGCGTGCCCGAGGGCTGCGACCCGCTGGTGCCGAGTTACTGCGGCTTCCCCTTTCCGTCC
This sequence comes from uncultured delta proteobacterium, assembly GCA_903893335.1. Lineage (GTDB taxonomy): Bacteria > Myxococcota_A > Polyangia > Polyangiales > Polyangiaceae > CAITLX01. Next base: position 2,224 of record CAITLX010000175.1, read on the forward strand.
AACGCGCACACCGTCGACGACCCGAGCACCGCGACGGGCAAGCGCGTGGCCTTCGAGAAGAAGGGGCTGCCGCAGTACAACCACCGCTTCGTCGATCCGGCCCCGTGGAGCGACCTCGACGGCTTCTCGGGCACGGGCACGATCATGACGCAGATGCCCGGCGCGACGATCGCCGGCCTGCCCACGCAGGACACCCTCGACGCGTCGATCGCGGACGACTCGCCGACGCTCATCCTCGACGCCACGACGGGCGAGCGCGTCGCGCACTTCTCCGAGCTCGACATGTCGACGACGTTCGACACCGATCGCTCGCTGCTCCTGCGCCCCGTGGTCCGGCTCAAGGACGCGACGCGCTACATCGTCGCCATCCGCAAGGTGCAGGGCGCCGACGGCAAGCCCATCGCGCCCGTCGCGGCGTTCCAGGCGCTGCGCGACGGCACCCCCTTCGCCGACGCCGTCCTCGAGGCGCGCCGCCCGCTGTACGCAGATATCTTCTCCAAGCTCGAGGGCTTCGGCGTCGCGAAGGGCGACCTGCAGATCGCGTGGGACTTCACCACCGCGAGCCTCGACGTGCACACGCGCTGGATGCTGCACATGCGCGACGACGCGCTCGCCGCGGTCGGCGCCGAGGGCCCGACCTACGACATCAAGAAGGTCACGGACAACCCCAACGGCCACACCCGCCGCCGCATCGAGGGCGTGATGCACGTGCCGCTCTACCTCGACAAGGCCGACGCGGGCGGCGCGCTCGTCTTCGGCACCGACGGGCTGCCCAAGCGCAACGGCACGGGTGATTTCGGGTTCATCGTCAACGTGCCCAACAGCGCGGTCACGGGCACCCCCGGCGGCATCCTGCAGAACGGCCACGGCCTGCTCGGTCACATGGAAGAGGGGCAAAACGGCTACCTCGCCGAGCTCGCCGACGCCGGCGACTTCGTGACCATCGCCGTGCAGTGGGTCGGCATGGCCGGCACCGACGAGATCGCGGGCGTCGGCGAGGACTTCC
>CAITLX010000176.1 GCA_903893335.1 uncultured delta proteobacterium
GAGGCGTTCACCCTCGAGCGCGCGCTCACCGGGCAGAAGGAGCAGCAGGCGCGCTGGAAGCGCTGCGTGTCGGCCACCGATCACGCGCTCGGCGAGGCGCTCGCGCAGCCGTTCGTCAAGGAGCGGTTCGGCGGCGCGAGCAAGCCCGCGGCCGACCGCATGGTGGCCGAGATCAGCGCGGCGTTCGCGCACGAGCTCGACGGGCTCGCGTGGATGGACGCGCCGACGCGCGCGCGCGCGGCCTCGAAGCTGACGCACATGGCGTACCTCGTCGGCTACCCGGCCTCGTGGCGCGCGTACGACTTCGCGGTCGGCCGCACGGCGCACGCCGACAACGTCCGCGCGGCGCGCGCGTTCGATCTGGCGCACACGCTCTCGCGCATCGGCAAGCCCGTCGATCGCGGCGAGTGGCAGATGACCCCGCCTACGGTCAACGCCTACTACGATCCGCAGAAGAACCAGATGGTGTTCCCCGCGGGCATCCTGCAGCCGCCCTTCTTCAGCGAGAAGGCGAGCGTGCCGGTCAACCTCGGCGGCATCGGCATGGTCGTCGGCCACGAGCTGACGCACGGCTTCGACGACGAGGGCTCGCAGTTCGACGGCGCGGGCAACCTGAAGAACTGGTGGGAGCCCGCCGTCTCCGAAGCCTTCGAGGGCAAGACCTCGTGCGTCGAGCGCCAGTACGGCGCGTACGAGACGCTGCCGGGCGTGAAGCTCAACGGCAAGCTCACGCTCGGCGAGAACCTCGCCGACGGCGGCGGCGTGCTGCTCGCGTTCGAGGCCTACCGTCGGCTGCGCGCCTCGGCGACCGAGGTGCAGGTGGCCGAGGGCTTCTCCGAGGACCAGCAGTTCTTCCTCGCGGTGGGCCAGGCGTGGTGCACCAAGTCGCGCGACGAGTGGGCGCGCATGGCCGCGCAGGTCGATCCGCACTCGCCGCCGCGCTTCCGCGTCAATGGCTCGCTGGCCAATGTCCCCGCGTTCGGCGAGGCGTTCGCTTGCCCCAAGGGCGCTCCGATGGCGCCCGCGTCGGCCTGCCAAGTCTGGTAAAAGACGCGATCCCACCATGCGCGCGAACCTGTCCTCGCTCCTCGCGTCTCTGCTCGTGTCGCTCGGCGCCGCCGCTTGCGGCGGCGCGGTCGAGGTCGATGCCCCGCTCGAGCCCGCGCCCGCGTCCGACGCGGGGGCCGACGCCGCCGCCACGCCCGACGCGCCCGAGGTGCCGTACCCCGCGCCCCACCCGGGCATGCCCGAGATCCCGAACAACGGCGGCAAGGTGCTGACCGCACCGCTGATCGTCACCGTCACCTACGCCGGCGACGGCCTCGAGTCGTTCGCCCAGCAGCTCGACGACTGGATCGGCGGCAGCGCGTGGTGGAAGACGGTCCACGCCGACTACGGCGTCGGCGCCGCGACCTCGGGCGGGCACGTCGTCATCGCCGACCCGGCCCCCGACGCGCTCACCGACACCGACCTGCAGCGCTGGATCGCCGCGAAGATCGACGACGGCACCTTCGCCCAGCCCACCGACCAGACGCTGCTCGTCATCTGGCTGCCGCCGCAGACGTCGATCACGCTGCCCGGCGCGGGGGGGCGAAGCTGCGCGAGCTTCGGCGGCTACCACAGCGCCGCCGCCTACCGCGTCGAGGGCAAGCTCCGGCAGGTGTCGTACGCGGTCATCCCGCGCTGCTCGGGGCGCGACTCGCTCCCCGTCACGGTCAGCCACGAGCTCACCGAGGCCGCGACCGACCCGCTGCCCGGCACGCTGCTCGCGGGCTCGTCGGGTTGGGTGCTCAACGATCAGAGCCCGTGGAACCCCGCCGGCGGCGAGAACGCCGACATGTGCGAGTTCGTCAGCCCCGTGACGGAGAACGGCTACTCGCTGACGCGCGTCTGGTCGAACGCCAACGCGAAGATCGGCCAGCAGCCCTGCATCCCGGTTCCCCCCGAGACCGCGGCGATCCCGTATTTCAATGCGGCCATCACCGACGAGATCTTGATCGCGAAGCCGGGCGACACCGTCTCCACCCAGCTCGTCTGCTACTCGTTCGGGCCGCTCGCGGGGCCGCTCACCGTCTCGGCGCAGACCTGGTCGCAGGGCACGCTGACCTTCTCGTTCGACCCGCCGACCTGCACCAACGGCACGAACGTGACCATGACCATCCAGGTCGGCGCGTCGGCGACCAGCGGCACCGACTACCACTACTCGCTGCTCACGCAGCTCGACGCCAACACCGGCCACCTCTGGCGCGGCATGGTCGCGGTTCCGTGAGCCGCCGGGCGGTCGCCTGCGCGACCGTCGCCGTCACCACGTGATCTCGGGCAAGGGCAGGCCGCCCGTCATCACACGATCTCGGGGAAGGGCAGCCCGCCCCTCACCACACGATTTCGGGGAAGGGCAGCCCGGGCCGCGCGTGGCGGAAGCCCTGCAACAGGTCGCAGCCGAGCTCGACGAGCGCGTCGCGCTCGGCCTCGGTCTCGACGCCCTCGCCGACGACCATCATGCCCATGTCCTTGCAGAGCGCCGTCATGCTGCGGATGAGCTTCTGCTTGGTCGCGTTCTGGTTGACGTCGCGCACGAGCGTCATGTCCAGCTTGACGAACTCGGGCTCGAGCAGCGCGAAGCTCGTGAGCCCCGCGTAGCCGGCGCCGAGGTCGTCGATGGCGATGCGGTAGCCCATCTCGCGGAGGATGGCGACGCGGTTGCGGGCGTCCTTCACCTCGTCGAGCGACGCGCGCTCGGTGATCTCGAGCACCACGCGCGAGGCGATGCGCGAGAGCGGCGCGTCGGGCGACAGCAGCGTGTCGTCGGCCAGGTCGCGCGTGTGCAGGTTGACGAAGAGCAGGCCGCGCTCGGGCGCGGCGAGCACCGGGGCGACGGCGCGCTCGCGGATCGTCTGCCCGAGCTCGTGCAGGCGCGAGAGGCGCTCGGCCGCCTCGAGGACGGCGCCGGGGTGCGGGAGCGCCGGCTCGTTGGAGCGAAGCAGCGCCTCGTAGCCGAAGAGCGAGCGGTCCGACGCGCGGACGATCGGCTGGTAGGCCATCCACAAGGTCGAGAGGGCGCGCTCGAAGCTCGCCTCGAGCCCGGCGCGGTCGCCGGCCTCGGCGTGGTGCGCGCCGAGCAGGCGCAGCGCCTCGCGCTTCATGCGCGCCATGTTGTGCAGCCGGCAGGCCTTCGAGACGATGGCCTCGAGCTGCTGCGGATCGACGGGCTTGGTGAGGTATTGCAGCGCGCCGTACTCGAGGGCCGCGACGGCCGTCTCGATCGCGGGCGCGCCGGTGACGAGGATGACGGGGACGTCGAGGTCGCGCTCGCGCGCGGCGCGCAGCAGCTCGATGCCGGTCATGCCGGGCATGGCGATGTCGCTGACGATGACGTCGAACTCGGTCTCGCACAGCGTCTGTGCCGCCGCGCGGCCGTCGGGGGCTGTCGTCACGTCGAAGCCGGCGGCGGTGAGCACGCGGGCGAGGCCTCTCAGGAGCATCGGCTCGTCGTCGACGACGAGGACCTTGGCGCGCCCTGAGCCCCGCTTCTCGGCCGGAACCACGGCAGACCAGTCTTCGGCGACAGCTGCGGAACGCATGTCACCGGTCTGAACGGCCCCCCCGTCGGTTCCTTGAGGGCGTTCCATGACGATGACGAGTGTAGCGGCCGATGCGGGCAGTACACCAGCATTTCCCGCGTCGCGTACCGAGCCCGTCGCGCGCGGCGGGCGCGGTGCTAGCTTCGCGTCCCCGAGCATGTCGTCGCCCGCGCCCCCCACCGACGACCCGATCGAGCGCGTCGCGCGCACCCGCTTCGGGCTCGCGTCGGTGCACCCCTGGCAGCGCGAGGCGATGGAGGCGCTGCTCGGCGAGCCTGGCAAGGTGCTCGTGGTGGCACCGACCGGAGGCGGGAAATCCCTCTGCTTCCAGCTCCCGGCGCTCCTGCTCGAGGGCACGACCTACGTCGTCTCGCCGCTCATCTCCCTGATGGACGACCAGGTCCGCGGGCTCGACGCGCGCGGCATCCCCGCGACCTACCTCGCCTCCACGCTCGACGCGGCGGCGAGGGCCGAGCGCTGGCGCGGCATCTGGGCCGGTCGCTACCGGCTCGTCTACCTCGCGCCCGAGCGGCTGGCCGACGAGCGGTTCGTCGAGCGGCTCGCCGAGTCGCCCGTCGCCGCGCTCGTCGTGGACGAGGCGCACTGCATCGTGCAGTGGGGGCACGACTTCCGCCCCGACTACCTGCGCATCGGCGAGCTCATCGAGCGCCTCGCGCCCCGGCGCGTGCTCGCGTGCACCGCCACGGCGACCCCGGCGGCGCGCGACGAGATCGTCGCGAAGATGCGCCTCGACCCGGCCTCGACGCACGTCGTGCTGCGCGGCTTCGCGCGCCCCAACCTGGCGCTCGACGTCGCCGAGGTGGACGGCCCGCGCGAGGCGGCGAGCTGCACCGACGAGGCGCTCGTCGAGGCGCTCGTGTCGCGCAAGGCGCCGCGGGGCACGAGCATCGTCTACGCGGCGACGCGGCGAACGACCGAGGCGCTCGCGGGCAAGCTCGGCGCGCTCGGCTGGGGCGCGCGCGCGTACCACGCGGGGCTCCCCTCGGCCGAGCGCAACGACGTGCAGGGCGCGTTCGCCGAGGGGCGCTTGCCGGTCGTCGTCGCGACCAACGCGTTCGGCATGGGCATCGATCGCCCCGACGTGCGCGTGGTCGTGCACGCGCAGCCCTCGGCGTCGCTCGAGGCCTACTACCAGGAGGTCGGTCGAGCGGGGCGCGACGGCGCGCCGGCGCGCGGGCTGCTCCTCGTCGCGCCGGGCGACGTGGCCGTGCGGCGCCGGCTCTGCGAGATGGGGCCCGACGGCGGAGAGGCCGGCGCGGCGCAGGCGGCGCGGGCGTGGGCGCTCTTTCGCGAGCTGCTGCGCTACGTCGACGCCAACTCGTGCCGCCACGACTTCATCCTGCGCTACTTCGGCGACGAGGCCGAGTCGCTCGGCGGCTGCGGCCGCTGCGACGTGTGTCGCGCCATCGACGCCGGCGAGCGCGACGACCCCGCGGCCGAGGCGCGCGCTGCGCTCGTCGTGCGCCAGGCCCTCGCGGGCGTCGCGCGGGCGCGGCGGCGGGGTGGCATGCAGGCGGTCGCCGAGATGCTGCGCGGCGAGGCGTCCGAGCGCGTGACGCGCTTCGGCTTCGACACGCTCTCGACCTTCGGGCTGCTGTCCGGTCGCTCGCAGGACGACCTGATGGCGCTGCTGCGCGCGCTGCTGGCCGCCGGCTTCGTCGATCTCACGCCGGGCGAGTTCCCCATCCCGTTCGTCACCGACCCGGGCGCGCGCGTGATGCGCGGCGAGGACCCGCCCCACATGCGGCTGCCGCGCGCGCGCCGTGCCCCCGGCAAGACCCCGCGCGCGCGCGCGAAGGCTCGCGCGGCGCGCGTGGTGTCCGACGACGCGGCGCCGGTCGACGATGCGCTGCTCGAGGCGCTGCGCGTGCACCGCGCCGCGGTCGCTCGCGAGGCAGGCGTGCCCGCGTACGTCGTCGCCCACGACCGCACGCTCGTCGAGATCGCCGCGCGGCGCCCCACGACCCTCGACGAGCTCGAGGGGGTGCACGGCCTCGGCCCCGCCAAGATCGCCCGCTATGGCGAGGGGTTCGTCGCCGTCTCGGTGCGCGCGCAGGGGGGCTGAGGCGCGCGCCGCGGCCCCTCGCGCA
>CAITLX010000177.1 GCA_903893335.1 uncultured delta proteobacterium
ATCTCGGACGCCAACGAACTCAGCCGAGGCGGGCTCACGCTCGAACAGGCCGTGCGTCGTCGGTTCGACCGCATCCGGCGCCGCGAGTTCGACGCGCGACCCGCAGAGATCGATCAGGAACTCGCCGACCTCGGCGCCGCGCTTCTCGCGAAGCTCAAGGGAGGCCCCTGTGATTGACGCCCGACGTGTAGTGACGCCGTTCGATGACCCGAGCGACCTACCAGACGACCCGCTCTTCGACGAGGCGCCGATGCCTGGCGACGACGACGAGCCCGGCAACGTGCGGAGCATCGGCACCGCAAAGCGCGGCGCCAAGCAGAAGGCGAGCGGCAAGCAGAAGGCTCCGCAGACGCCGCCGAACGACCTCGTGCAGATGACCGGCAACGGGAGGATCGTCTCCTCCGCAGGCAACGCGGCAACGCTCCTCCGACACGACGAGCGCTGGGCCGGTGTCCTCGAGTACGACGAGCGCACGGGCGAGATCAAGCTCGCGTCGACGCCGCCGTTCCCCGCCGACCTGGCCGACCCGCGCGACACGTTCCCGCGCCCCGTCGTCGATGCGGACCTCACCCGCATCGCGGTCGACCTCGCGCGCACATACGACGCCACGCTCGGCGCGGAGTCGATCAGCGCTGCGCTCGACGTCGTCGCCCGAGAGCGACCGCGCGACCCGGTGCGCGAATACCTCGACGCGCAAGTCTGGGACGGCGTCCCGCGCCTCGACACCTGGCTGCCCGACCTGCTCGGCGCCGCCGACACGAACTACTCGAGGTCCATCGGCCCGAAGTGGATGATCTCGGGCGTCGCCCGCACCTACGAGCCCGGCGTCCAGTGCGACCACGTCCTGACGCTCGAGAGCGCGAAGCAGGGCGTCGGCAAGAGCACCGCGCTGCGCACGCTCGCCGTCTCCGATGAGTGGTTCACCGACCAGCTCGGCGACATGAGGGACAAGGACGCGGCCGACTCCCTGCGCGGTCCGTGGCTCGTCGAGATCGCCGAACTCGACGCGATGCAGCGGTCGGAGGTCGCGACGGTCAAGGCGTTCGTCAGTCGCCGCACCGACCGCTTCCGACCGGCCTATGCGAAGCGCACCGTGAACTTCGCGAGGCGGTGTTTCTTCGCGGCGAGCACGAACGAGAGCAGCTATCTCCGCGACCCGACGGGCGCTCGGCGGTTCTGGCCGGTGCGCTGCGGGACGATCAACGTCCCCGCGATTCTCGGGCAGCGCGACCAGCTCTGGGCAGAGGCCGTCGCGCGCTACCGAGCGGGCGAGGCGTGGCACCCCGACGCGGAGCTCGCGCTTGACGCCGCCGCCGCGCAGGAGGAGCGCTATCAGGGCGACGCCTGGGAAGGCGACATCTCCGCGTACCTCGACACGCGCGACGACGCGACCGTCCGTGAGGTTGCCGTCGAGGCGCTCGGCATCGACCTGCAGCACCTCGATCAGCGCGCCCAGAACCGCATCGTCCAGGCGCTCACACGCTTGCGATGGACGAGCACCGGCAACCCCGTGTCGCGAGTCATCAACGGCCGCAAGGGACGCGCCCGCGTCTACACCGCACCGCGCGAAGCAGGTGAGTCGTGAACGCCCTCAACGCCGTGCTCGCGCTGCTCGACAGCCTCGACGCCGCCGCCGCTGATCAGACGTGGCTCTTCCGAGCAGCCCCGTGTTCACGCTGCCGAGCGAAGGCCAGTGCGCCGTGCGTCAGCCCTGGCGGCTCGCCGCTCAGCAACCGCGAGACGAGCACCGAGCGATGGCACGCGCCGCGCCAGGACAAGGCGATTCGCACGCTTCACGGCGCGCTGCTCCCCGTGCACCGCGAAGACCTCGTCGTGTACCGCGACCCGCCCGCAAAGGTGCTGCGCCGCCTCCGGGCGTCTGCGCTCTACCGCGCCGCCGTGAGGGACGGGCTCGTCGTCGCTGACACGGGTAGCAAGAGACCCGTGCCGAGACCCGTGTCAGCGTTTTCCCATACGCCGGTATGCTCTGACACGGGTGCACAGGTAGACACGGGTTGCGCGCATATAGGGGATGCATCGTCAGTGGATACGGTGCTGCTGCTGGCCTCCAGCGAAATACCCGTGCCGACCCGTGTCAGCGTGTCAGAGGCCCAAAACGTAAGGGATACGGCCGACACAGGTAGCGAGAGACCCGTGTCAGAGCGGCGCGCTGAGGCACCGCAACCCGCCCCCGGCTGCAACGACTCGCTGCCCTACAGCCCGTCCACGCCTACACCTGAGCCGCTGCCCGTCCTGACGCCTGCGACGCAGCCTGCGGGCGCACAGGCGCGGCAATCGCTACTAGGCGAAGAGGGCGTCGTCGGCTTCTGGTTCCCTGCTGATCGGCGGCCGCGATGACTCCCGTCAACGAGCTGCTCGAGGTGGCCGCCCTTACCTCATCAAAGGGCGACGACCTCGACGCCGACCCCGTTTCGCAAGGGGATGGCGCCCGCGATTGTGCTGACGCGCTCGCCGACTCGGCTCTATCGGCTCATTTCCAGCCCGCCGAAGAGCCCCTCGACGCCCGAGCAACGCCTAGTGGAACCGTTGCTTATGCGCTGATTCCCCTGCAAATAGCGGGGGACGAGCCGCTAACCCCTGCTGCTAACCCCTCGCAGGCGCAGAAACCGGCACTTCTGCCGCTCGCCCGACGCCGGGATCCCGAGCGCTGGATTGCTCGTCTCCGTGAAGGCGTCGCCGCTGCTCGCGCGTCCGATCGAGTGGCCGGTGTGCCTCGCTACGGCTGGCGTCGCACGCCTACTGGCCGACTCGCGCGGCACGACCTCGAGCAGCGCAACCTCGCCCGCATGGTCTCGCTGCGCCGCACGGGCGGCAGGCGTGGGCTCGGCGCGACTCTGCAAGAGATCGCCGACGTTCTGAACGCGCTCGGCTGGTTCAACCGCGACGGCGCGGGATGGCGGCGCAGCACCGTGCAGGTGCGGCTCTTCGGCGAGGACGTCTACGTGCGCGGCGTCCCGCCTCTGCGCCCTACATCGCTTGCACCAAGTCCCATAGGGCAGCGGACAAACGTCGCCGTATGACACCGTGTATGACACGCTCAGGACGTGGCCAAGGTCTACGAGATCGATCCGCGAAAGGCGCGCGCACTCGAGCTGCTGCTCGCGGGCACGACGACGCGGGCTGCGTGTCTCTCGATCGGGGTAGACAGGAGCACGCTCTACCGCTGGAGGATGTCGCCTGAGTGGCAGATCGCGCTCTCGACGCGCAGCTCTGAGCGGCTCGACGACGTCCGCGCCGAGCTTGAATCTGCTGCCGTCGCCGCGAGCGAGTATCTCCGCGCAGTCGCCGAGGGCGCAGCCGCAGATCAGGGCCGCCTTGCCGCCTGCCGCATCGTCCTAGAGCGCGCGGTGCCGCCGACGCACGTTGACCCGTCCGGGCGCGAGGCCGCACACAAGGCGCTGCAGGCAGCGATGGGCGGCGAAGAGGCGGTCGTCCGGCACATCGGCGAGGCCGTCACCGCAGCGTGGGGCTTCGCTCCCGTGACGAAGGTGGGCGCGTGACGCCGACGAACGACCGCGCCTTCACGGGCGCCTGCACAGTGGTTGCGCCGGGGCGGAGTCGTGTCCTTGTCCCCGCGCTCACGACGAGGTTGGAATCCTCGGCGGTCGATTCTTTCGGCGGTGCCGCGTGAGCCTGGCCGTCTATCAGCAGCGGCTCGTCGCGTCCCGCGCGCAGTTCCTCGCGTTCCTCTCGGGCAGGCGCCTCGGCAAGTCCTACGCGCTCACGCTCGCGGCGGCGATGCGCATGGTCGGGCTGCGCGTGCGTGCTGACGGTGGCGGCCTCGAGCGCGACCCTGACGGCTGCTCGGCGCAGTACCTCACCTCGCACTCCGAACTCGCGGCACAAGGGCTGCTCGCCCAGGTGCACGAGCACGTCGAGCGCTTCGTCGCGTCGGGCATCCTCGCCGCTGACCTCCATCCCGAGGCCGTCACCGCGTCGAGCTTCCGCCTCCGCAACGGGTGTGAGGCGCGCGCGCTCAGCGACAACCCGCGCACCGCTCGCGGTCAGGGCGGCGACTGGACGGCCGACGAGATCTGCTTCAGCCGCGACTTCCCGGCGCTCTTCGCGTCGGCCTCGCTGATCGCTGGTCCCACGCTCGCGCGTCCTCAGGGCTTCCGCATCCGCATGGCGTCGAGCGCCTTCGTCGACAATTCCTTCGCGCGACTCGTACTGGAGGGCGACGGCAGCCCGCTAGACCGCTTCGCGCACGTCGACCGCATCGCCGTCAACGTCGAGGACGCGGTGCGCCTGCACGGCTTCCCACGCGCGGGAATGAGCGCCGTCGAGCAGGACGCCTATCTCGGGAAGATGCGCGCCGAACTCGGCGTCGACGTCTACGAGACCGAGCTGATGAACCGCTGGATCTCGGCGAGTTCGTGCTTCTTCTCGCCTGACCTCCTCGAGCGCTGCCGGTACGCCCCCTCCGAGCATCCTGACGTTTCAACCGCCGTGCGCGTCGTCGCTGGCGTCGACATCGCGCGCTCGGCTCGCGGCAACCTGACGGTGCTCCAGCGCGTGACGGTTGCGCGTGACGGCGTGATGTATGCGGGCATCCCCGACACGATGCGCGGCGTCGAGTTCGACCTGCAGGCGAAGAGCATCGGGGAACTCGTCGAGGCAGGCGTCGCGCCCATTGCCTGTGACAACGGCGGCGTCGGTATGCCCGTCGTCGAGGGTCTGCAGAAGAAGTACCCCGGCAAGATCCGCCCGATCACGTTCACGGCGCAGCTCAAGCAGACGATGATGGAGGCGCTCCGCTTCGCGCTCGAGACCGGCAAGCTCCGGCTGCCGTCCGACCCTGGGCTGCTGCGCGACCTCGTGAGCATCCGAAAGACCGCACGCGCTGGCGGCACGTTCGGCTTCGACTCGGCGACGGGCTCCGATGGCTCGCACGGCGATCGGGCGTGGTCGCTCGCGCTCGCGGTGAGCATCGCGAACGCGGGGTCTGACAGCGATGGCCGCGTCTACTCCGCAGGTCGTCGCGAGGCGGCCGACGCCGCTGCGGCGTATCTCGGCGACGAGCGCAGCAACTACAACGGCCCTGCGGCGACGCACTTTCCCGAGATGTTCGGACGCGGCCCGAAGTCGCGCTACCGGGGGCCATTCGGATGACCGACGCCCTGCGCCGCGAGCTGCTCTCGCACGACGTCTCCCCTGCGGAGATCGCCGCAATAGCGGCTGAGTCCCGCACCACTTCCGGCAGCGCGCCTAGAGAACGCGAGCGCGTTGGGCCGTGCCTCCTTCGACCCAACGACCTGCCGGAAGCTTTCCCCGCGCCCCGCTGGCGCTCTCACAGATCGGAATGTCCATGACCCTCTCCATCGCCCGCCAAGCCCAGAACCTCCGCGCCGCCGCCGACCGCCTCGACGGCGGCCGCACCGCACTCTCCTCCGCGCCCGTTGCGACGCCCGTCGCGCCCGAGGTCGAGGCGCAGCTCGCGCGCATCTTCAAGGGCAAGCCGAAGCACCTCGCGCGCGCCCTCGAGCTCGCGCGTGAAGCCGCCGCCGCGAAGGCGCCGAAGGTCTCGCGCCGGTGAGCTCCACGCGCACCTTCCTCGAGCGCCAGGCGGCGCTTACCGGCCTGCCGATCGAGCGCATCGCTGACGCTTGCCGCGATCAGTCGGTCCTCGCCCGCGCCCTCGCTGTCGCCCTGCCTGCGGGGCTCGCCGAGCAGCTCACGAGCGAGGCCGACGTCGTCGGCGCCATCCTCGCCTCACCTCTCGCGATGAGCGAGGTAGCGCGCGCGCTCCACTGCGCCGCTCGCGTTCGCCGCTCTCTGAACTGACCGAAGACTCCAAGGAGATCCCACGATGACCATCGAAATTCCGCTCGCAGAAACCTCGCCTCACGGACACACCGCAGCGACCGCTCGACGCGACGGGCGTCTGCTCGTCCGCGTGACGATGAGAGCCGATCAGATCTCGCAGATGATGCCTGACGGTCGCGGCTACAGCGGCCCCGGCCCGCACGAGTTCCAGATCTACAAGTCCGACCTTCGGCACCTGCAGGCGCTCCTCGAGACCGATGAGGAGACGCTCGATCTGGCGCGGAAGATCTGCGAGCGGAAGGTCGTCGAGTGGGTCGAGGAAAACCACGAGCCGCGCGAGCGCTGCCCGCTCAACGTCCCCGCAGAATTTCGCCTGATTCTGAGGCGCGACCTCCTCCCGGTGACGAAGATCGAGATCGTCGAGGAGCTGGAAGGGATCCGCGAGCAGGCTCGTCGCGCGGAAGAGGCTCGCATCCGCGCCGCGCAGCCGCAGGCTTCCGAGATCGCGGGCGCGTTCGCTGACGCGCTGCGGTCGGTCGGTCTCGCGCCGGGGAAGAAATGATCCCGCGCTCAGTCGTCCAAGACTCGGACATTCTCCCGCCGCAAGACGGGCTCGTCTCGCAGGTGACGCTCACCGCCGCGACGGCGACGTCCGCGCAGGATACCGGCATCACTGAGGCGACCGTCGCGCTCGGAACGCAGTTCGTCACGTTCCTGAGCACGGCTGAGTTCTACGTCGTGCACTCGGTCGACGGGACTAGCACCGTCACCGCGCCAGTCGTCACGACCGCGACGTGCTTCGGGCCGTATCCGGCGGGCGTGCCGGTGTCGTATCGAGTGAGCAAGCGTCAGCGTTATTTTCGCGCGATCTCGACGCCAGGCGGCATCTTGAAGTGGTACCTGTCGAGCGGCCCAGGGCAGTGACGCGCGCCGCACTCGGGCGTCGTCCCGGCACCCGAGGCGGTCGCCGTCGTCGTCCGCGCGGGGGAATCGCGGCGAGTCACGCGAGCGGGCTGGTACTGCTCGCGCGGCTCGTCGCGGTCGTCGTCGTCGTGCTGCTCGTCGCGACGTGCGGCGGCTCGTGATCGAGGTCGACGGTCCCGGTCCGTGCGGCCTGCACACAGGCTGCGGCGCGACGACGGCCGACGACTGCCCGATCGAGGCGCGCATCCTCGCCGCCCTGGCGCCGCGTCGACGAGCTCCGGCGCAGCCGACGACGAAGACGTTGACGCCCGAGGAGGAGATCTTCGCGGACGCGCTCCGGCAGCTCGAGGCGATGCTCGCCGAGGAGCCCGCGCCGCTGCCCGCTGCAGCCCCGGCAGCGAGCCCTGCGCCTCGTCCTAGGCTCGCGTCGTGGCGGCACCTGCCCTCGCGCTAGACGGGCGCCTGCGCGCCGCCCGCATCCGAGGCCGCGCGATCCGTCGCTGCGGCGAGCTGCTCAAGGCGATGGAGCCGCAGCCTGGGAAGCGCACGGACATCCCCGTTGTCACGGCGGTTCAACCTAGGGGAGACGTGCCCCCCAGGTCTCGCACTGAGGCCGCGAGGGATGCGGGTCTGTCACGCGATCAACAGAAGACCGCGCTCCGCGTCGGCAGCATCCCGGCGGAAGACTTCGAGGAGGCGCCGTCAGTCGCGACGCGTCGGCAGCGTCTCTGCGTTTTGTGTGCGCCGAAGAAATAAACGAAGCGCACCTTGACGCGCGCATTTCGCAGGCGTACACAATAGACACGGGCGACGGTGCCCGGTGAGGAGAGAGCATGACGCTGACGACCCGATGGCTCATCACCGCAAATTGCCAAGAAATCGGCTGCTATGACGGCGCGACGCGCGAGGACGCGGTGCTCGCATACTGCCGCGACGCCGGATACGACTCGATCGAGGACGCTGCCGCCGTCCAGTCGATGAGCGCCGACGCCTGGCGCCGCACGCTCGACGTCACGGAGCAGGGATGACCTCGACGCGACCACGGGGGCGACCGCCGCTGCCGGACGACGAGCGCCGCTCGTGCCGCATGGCGATCCGTCTCTCAGAGGACGAGCGCGCTACCATCCTCGCCGCCACGGGCGACCATGACGCGAGCGCCTGGGTGCGTACCGCCGCACTCGCAAAGGCTCGCCGCGCGCTCCGAAAGTAGTTCGCCGACGCGACGGAAATCAGCCGCCGCGCCGACTTGGCCACAACCGAAAGGAACTCGATCATGACCCACGAAAAGCCTAGCAGACTCGACCGCGCAATCCTCGTCTATGTCGCCGCCTCCATGGCCGTCTACTTCGCGCTGCTCATCCTGCACGCGCTCGGGAGGGTCTGAGCCATGGGCCGACCATCGACTACCGGCGCGAAGGGCGTCGTCGCACGCCAGACGGCAGCGGGCGTTGCCTACCGCATCGTCTACGCGGGGCCGGACGGCAAGCGCGTCTTCGAGCCCGCAGGCTCCGACAAGCGCAAGGCGACGAAGATGCTCGCCGACCGCAAGGCCGCCGTGCTGCGCGGAGATTGGCAACCCCTCGCGAGCGCCCGCGCCGCTACCGGCACCGAGACGGGCGAGCACACGGTCCGCTCCTACTCCGAGACGTGGCTGAAGGCGCGGCGCGAGCGCGGCGTGAGGAACGTCGACGCAGAGGAGCAGCAGCTCCGCGACTACATCCTCCCGTTCATCGGGGACAAGCTGCTCGCCGACGTGCGGCGCACCGACGTGCTGACGACCATGGCCAGGTGCGCCAAGGGACGCGGCAAGTGTGTTGAGAAGCTCGCGCCAGGCACCGTGCGGGTCGTCTACGCGGTGCTCCACACCCTCTTCGCCGACGCGGTCGTCGACGAGCTGGTCCCTGGCTCGCCCTGTACCCTGCGCGCTAAGCGGGGCGACCTGCCCGAGAAGGGCGACGCTGACCCCGCCTGGCGCGAAACCGCCGTATACAACCGCGACGAGGTCGAGCAGCTCATCAGCGACGAGCGCCTCCCGCTGCTGAACCGCGTCACCTATGCGCTGCTGTTTCTCACCGGCATGAGGGTCGGCGAGGTCGTCGGGCGCCGCTGGCGCGACCTCGACAACGACGCGGCTCCGCTCGCGCGCCTCACCGTCGCGACGCAGTACGCTGACGCGCCGCTGAAGACGAAGAAGCCGCGCATCGTGCCGGTACACCCGCTGCTCGCTGTCATCCTCGACGAGTGGCGCAGGCACGGCTTCGTCGTCCTGTACGGGCGTCACCCGCTGCCCGACGACTACCTGATCCCCGCGCCACGGAGCGACGAGCCACGGCGCTACAACACCGTCTGGTCGGTCCTACAACGCGACCTGACGACTCTCGGGCTGCGTCGCCGCCGCGTACACGACGCCCGTAGGACGTTCATCACCCTGGCGCTGAAGGGCGGCGCCCGCCGCGCGAACCTCGAGCGCATCACGCACGGGGGCGTCGGCAGCAGCGTCTTCGACAGGTACGAGTCGGCAGCGTGGGAAGACCTCTGCGCCGCCGTCTCCTGCCTGAAGGTAGAGCGCCAGGTGCTCGCCGACGTCGTGCCGCTGCGGCGCGTCGGGACGTAGTGCCAGAATAGTGCCCGCAAAACGGGGCGCCGCTGAATCACCTTGTTTTGTAAGGGCGCCGGGATGCCGGGTATGTTCGTCCTTACACGGGTGATTTCTCAGAACCCTTGGTAACACGCCGAATCGGACGGAAGTAGCCAAGCGTTATTTCCGCCCGATTTGCTGTGTGAAGCGCGGATTGTGCCGCAGATTGTGCTGGAGTACGCGCATGGTCCCGAAGGCATCACGAGCCGCGAGAATCGCCCTGCTCCGCGCCCTGATAGGCGACGCGGGCCTCGACGCGGGCGACTACGATCTGACGGTGCGGTTCGAGGGCGTTCTGCGCGTCATCGAGCGCCTCGACGACGACACGATCGCAGGCATCGAGAAGCTGTACCGGGCGACCGACTGGCTCATCGGATGGGACGCGATGCGGGTTCACGTCGGGCTCAGCGCAAAGCAGTGGGAGAACGCCCGTCCCGAGCATCTCATCCGGCGCGGGCACCGGCAGGTCTTCATCCGTGTCTTGGAGTTGGAGCAGTGGGCGCGGACGCGGGCTCTGCTGACGGCAGCGGGCACGCGCCAGGTCGTCTACGGGGCGCACGCGGGCAGGTTCCGCGACCCTGACCTAGAAGGCTGGCCAGCCATCGCCCGAGCGGCAGGGCTCACCGTGGCGTCCGCGCAGAGGGCAGCGACCGACTACGCGCCCGCGCTCGCCACGGAGCGGACCGATGGCGTGCGCGTCGGCGATGGGCTGCCGGTCCGCTACCGTCACCGCCGCCCGCCGCTGGCGCACTCATCCGAGATCGCCCACTGGCGCCTGCTCGGGCCCGCCCGCGCTGAGAGCGACGACGCGCACGCCGACCGCACGGCCTTCATGCGTGAGCTGCGCGAGCAGGCTGCGCGCGTGGACGCTGAGCGCGACGCTGAGCGCGAGCGCGCCCTGTGGCCGATCCGTCGCGTCTGGGACGTGATGACGATCCTCGCACGCTGGTAGAGCCCGGCTGCGTTTCAGGGGGAATCCAAGAAAAGCGTTGTTTCCCTGCGGTCAACCTGAATCGCATGGGAAACACCTCACTCGATTCGACCATCACCGACGCTGTTGAACGGACCGTCGCGAAGCACGTTGGCGTCGCGGTCCAGCGACTCGCGGGGCAGACCGCACCTGCGGCTGGCGCCCTCTACCTGACGACCGCGCAGGCCGCCGAGCGGTACGGCGTCTGCGGCCGGATGATCCGCGTCCTCACGGAGCGCGGCGCCCCCGTCGTGCGCATCGGCGCGGCGCTCAGATACCCCGCCACCGAACTCGACGCCTGGATGCGCGAGTACGCCGCTCGCCCCCGTACTCGCCGCGCTCGCGCCGCCTGAATCCCCCCGCTCGCTCGGCAGAAACGCGAACGGCGCCCCGTCGAGGACGCCGCCCGCAGCCGACCAGGGCCAGGGGAGATCATGCGCGCATCGGTGCCCGCAAGCAATCCCCCCACGTCCTCGTCGGTCTCGCAGAAAGACCCGACCATGGCAGACGATCACGACGACCCAAACCCTCCGAATCCCACCGCAGCGCGTATCGCTGAAGCGCGCTCGCGTCACCTCTGCGGCGGCGTCGACGGCGACGTCCTCGCGCACCGCCCCGACCATCATCGCGGCGACCTCGTCTGTCGGCTCCGCGTGCGCGGCGTCGCGGTACGCCTCGGGCTGCTGCGCGTCGGGCCGAACGGCGAGACGACCGAGGTGCTGCTGAGCCTCGACGAAGTCATCACCGTCGCGCTGGCGCTCAGCGACTTCAAGCTCCGCGTGAGCCCGCCTCCTCCTCCCGAACCGCGCGGCCGTCGCGGATCGCGAGGTGCGCGATGAGCGAGCTTCAACAGGCCTTCGCCGACCTGCGCCTCGTCAACGTCGCGCGAGCCGCCCTCGGGCTCGCCGCGTACCGTCTCCCGCCTGTCATCCGGCGCCGGTGTCTCGCGCACGGTGGCATCGAGCGGACGCGCATCGAGCAGGTGTTCCAGTGACCGAGACCCTTCGCACGGTGCTCGAGGTCAGCGACGGCCTCGAGATCGCCTACCTCGTCCGCGACGACGGCGAGGCGCGGCTCGAGATCGTCCGCAGCATCGCGGGCAAGTCGCAGACGATCCGCCTCACGCCGACCGAGGTCCGCTGGGCCGCGCAGGCGATCTCGGACGCCAACGAACTCAGCCGAGGCGGGCTCACGCTCGAACAGGCCGTGCGTCGTCGGTTCGACCGCATCCGGCGCCGCGAGTTCGACGCGCGACCCGCAGAGATCGATCAGGAACTCGCCGACCTCGGCGCCGCG
>CAITLX010000178.1 GCA_903893335.1 uncultured delta proteobacterium
CCGGCGCGGGCTCGGCGGGCGGCGTGGTCGCGGGCTCGGGGACCTCGGCTGCGGCCTCGGACGCGGGGTTGCTCGGCGGCGCAGGCGGCGCGCTCGCGTCTTCGGGCCGCGACACGAGGCCCGCGTAGCACGCGCCCGTCCGGGCGAGCAAG
Organism: uncultured delta proteobacterium; assembly: GCA_903893335.1. Lineage (GTDB taxonomy): Bacteria > Myxococcota_A > Polyangia > Polyangiales > Polyangiaceae > CAITLX01. The sequence continues at coordinate 153 of CAITLX010000178.1, forward strand.
CGTGGGCGCGGCGCGCGCGAGGTCGCGTGGGGTGCGCGGAGGCGCTATCATGCGACGCGATGGCCGAGCACCCGAAGGAGCTCCTCGCCCGGGGGCGCGATCACTACGAGAAGGGTGAGCTCGCGCTGGCCGAGCCGCTGCTCGCGCAGGTGGTCGAGGCCAACGACGGCTTCGCCGACGTGCACAACATGCTCGGCGTCATCGCGCACGCGCGCGGCGACATCGCGAGCGCCGAGCGCCACCTCACGCGCGCGGTCGCGATCAACCCCGCGTACACCGAGGCGCTGCTCAACCTCGCGGTCACCTGCAACGACGCGGGCAAGTACGACGAGGCGCGCACGATCTACGCGCGCGTCCACGAGCTCGGCTCGGGCACCAGCGCCGTGACGCTCGACCCCTTCGCGCGCGGCAAGCTGGCCAACATGCACGCCGACGTCGCGCAGGCGTACGCCGAGGTCGGGCTGCCGCGCGACGCCATCCTCGAGTACGAGCGCGCCATCGCGCTCTGCCCGTCGTTCGCCGATCTCCGCACGCGCCTCGGCACGCTCTACCGCGATCTCGGCGAGCTCGGGCGCGCGCGCGAGCAGTACCAGGCCGCGCGCGCCGCCAACCCGCGTTACGCGCCTGCGCGCGTGCAGCTCGGCGTCACGCTGCTGCAGCTCGGCGACACCGACGCCGCGCTCGCCGAGTGGCGCCACGTGCTCGAGCTCGACCCCGACAACCAGCGCGCGCAGATGTACACGCGCATGGTCGAGGCGCAGCGCGCCGCGGCTCCTCGCGACCCCGCGCCGCCCAGCGCTCCCCACCCGCCCGCTCGTCCGTCGCTCAAGGTCGTGTGAGGGCGCGCGCGGCCCGCGCGTGGGCTGCCGCGCGGCAGGCCCTCGCCCGGCTGCGCGGAGGCGAGCTCACCCCGGGGCGCGCCGCAGGGTCGGTCGCCGTCGGCGTCGCGGTCGGCTGCGTGCCGGTGTTCGGCGCGCAGAGTTTCATCGCAGCGGCGATCGCGCTCGCGCTGCGCCTCGATGCGGTGGTGGCCGTCCTCGCGACGAACGTGGCCAACCCCCTCACCGCGCCCTTCGTCGTGTGGCTCGAGCTCGAGGTGGGCTCGTGGCTGCGAACCGGGCGCGGGCTCGGCGTCTCGCTCGCCGAGGTGCGCGCTCGTCCGCTCGCGACGTGGGCGGCCGACGCGGCGGTCGGCGCGCTCGTCGTCGGCAGCGTGCTCGCGTCGCTCGGCGCGCTCGTGGCCTGGGCGCTCGTCGCGCGCGCGCGCGACCGCCGGGGCTGAGCGTCGCTCAGGCGACGCCGCGCGCTCGCCGGATCAGCTGAAGTCGCGGCGCAGCGCGCCCGGTCAGGTGAAGACGCGCTCGTCGTCGAGGTCGCTCGCGTCGTCGAACGAGCCCACCCGTCCGCCGAGCCGCGCGGCGAGGTGCGCGAGCGCGCGCTCGGCGACGTCGCGCAGGGCGGGGCGCGCGCCGGTCAGCGCCTCGATCGACGTGACGCCGTGCTCGGAGATGCCGCACGGCACGATCATGGCGAACGACGCGAGGTCGGTCGTGACGTTGAGCGCGAAGCCGTGGCTCGCGACCCAGCGCGAGAGGCGCACGCCGATGGCGCCCACCTTCGCGCGCGCGCGCGGCGCGTCGTCGTCCGGCCACGCGCTCGGACGATCGAGATCGACCCACACGCCGACGTTCGCGCTCCCCGCGACCTGCCCGCCGCCGACGCCGTGCTCGGCGAGCACGTCGATCATCGCGCCGGCGAGGTCGCCGACGTAGCGGCGCACGTCGCAGCGCTCGGGCGACAGATCGACGACGGGGTAGACGACGAGCTGACCGGGCCCGTGGAAGGTCACGTCGCCGCCGCGCCCGGTCTCCTCGAGGTCGACCGCGTCGCTCGGGCCGACCAGCACGTGCTCGCGCTTCGCGCCGCGGCCGAGCGTGATGACCGGCTCGTGCTCGACCATCAGCACCGTGTCGCCGATCTCGCCGAGCGCGCGGGCCTCGACGAGGCGCGCCATCCACGCGTGCACGGGCGCGTAGCGCCTGCGACCGAGCCAGAGGCCGCGGAGCGCGCGCTCCATTCACTCCGGGACGCGATCGCCCGCGTCGCGGCGCTCGTCGCGGTAGGCGTCGATGCCCTCGGTGAACACGCCCGAGACGTCGGGGTCGAACTGGTGGCGCGCGCAGCGCTCGATCTCGGCGACGGCGACCTCGTGCGGCAGCGCGCGGCGGTAGGCCCGGTCGCTCGTCATGGCGTCGTAGGTGTCGGCCACCGAGATGATGCGCGCGATGAGCGGGATCTCGGGGCCGGCGATGCCGAGCGGGTAGCCGCGGCCGTCCCAGCGCTCGTGGTGCAGGTGCACGCCGGGCACCAGCGGGTGCAGGAACTTGATGGGGTCGAGGATGTCGCGCCCGAAGCCCGGGTGGTGCTTGAAGATCTCGTACTCCTCCTGCGACAGCTTGCCGGGCTTGTTCAGGTTGAGCACGCAGCCGATCTTGCCGATGTCGTGCATGAGCGCGCTCTGGCGCACGATCTCGACCTCGGCGGGGCCCATGCCGAGGCGCGTGGCGAGGTGCATCGCGTAGCGCGCGACGCGCTCGGAGTGGCCGGCGGTGTAGCGGTCCATCTTGTCGATGGCGCGCGCGAGCCCCTCGATCGTCTGCTGGAAGGTGCCGCGCAGGTCCTCGTACAGGCGCGCGTTCTCGATGGCCGCGGCGGCGCGCGAGCCGATCATGCTGAGCAGCTTGCGCTGCCCCTCGTCGAAGCGCTTGGACTTGGTGAACGACGCGAGCGCGACCCAGCCGAACAGCCGCTGCTTGACGCGCAGCGGCACGGCCATGAACGACTCGAGCGGCAGCGCGAGCGGCTCGGCGAAGAAGCGCGCGCCGCGCGAGCCCTGCTCGACGAGCGTGGGGTCGCCCGAGAAGTGCGCGATGAGCTGCGACGGATCGAGCCGCGCGATCTCGACGTCGGCCGGCAGCCCCGGCCCGCGCACGCGCTGGCGCTCGAACAGGCCCCCCTCGCCGTCGTCGAGCCAGGTCGCGACCATGTCGGCGTGCACCTCGCCGAGCGCCGCGTCCGCGACGGTGGAGAGCACCTCGTCGAGCGACAGGCTCGCGGCGATCGCCTCGCTCACCTTGTAGAGGCTCAGCGCCTCCTTCAGGCGGAGGTTCTCGGCCGACAGGCGCTGCTTCTCGATGCCGCGCTGGACGATGTGGATGACCTCCTCGACCTTGAACGGCTTGAGGATGTAGTCGTACGCGCCGCGCTTCATCGCATCGATGGCCGTCTCGACGGTGCCGAAGCCGGTCATGATGATGGTCAGCGCGCGCGGATCGACCCGCGCGATGTGGCTGAGCAGCTCGATGCCCCCCATGCGCGGCATCTTCAGGTCGCTGATGACCAGGTCGTAGTGCGTGCGCGTGAGCTCCGCGAGCGCGGCGTGGCCGTCCTCGGCCGTGCGCACGACGTAGCCCTCCATGCCGAGGAACTCGGCGAGGATCTCGCGGATGAACTTCTCGTCGTCGACGACGAGCACCCGCGGACGATCTTCCTGCCAGCTCGTCGTCGCCATGCGGGACGGGGAGGCTACCATCAGTCGGCGTCGTCTGCTCCGTCGCGAGGCCGCGCGCCGCCGAGGGCGCCCCGGGCCGCCAGGCTGGCGAGGGCGTCGGCGCCGCCCACCCGCGCGAGCACGGTCGCGAGGTCGCCCGGCAGCGGCGCCTCGAGCACGAGCGGCGCGCCCGTCGTCGGGTGGGTGAGCTCGACGCGCACGCAGTGCAGGAAGGTGCGATCGAGGCCGTGCTTCTCCTCGAAGTGCCGGTTGCTCGGCGCGTGCCCGTGGCGCTCGTCGCCGAGCACCGGGTGGCCGATCGACGCGAAATGGCGGCGGATCTGGTGGGTGCGCCCCTCGTCGGGCGAGACGCGCAGCAGCGAGTGGCCCCCCACGATGGCCAGCCGGCGGTAGCGCGTGCGCGCGGCCTTGACCGAGCCCCTGGCGTCGCGCAGATCGCGCGAGATCGAGCCCTTGCCGAGCGTCGTGCCGCGCACGAGGGCGAGGTAGACCTTGCGGCCACCCGCGAGCGCGGCGGCCCACGGCGCGACGAGGCCCGGGCGGCGCGCGAACACGACCAGCCCGCTGGTGCCGGCGTCGAGCCGGTGCACGGGCGTGGCCTCGGGCGTCAGCCGGCGCACGCCGTCGAGCAGCGACCGCGACCACTCGCCCTGCGGCGTGGTCGGCTCGTGGGGCGGCTTGTCCACGACGATGACCTCGTCGTCGGCGTACACGACGCGCGGGTCGAGCGGAGGGCCGGCCTCGAGCATCGCGACCGACTCGACCTCGTCGGTCAGCGGGATCATGTCGACGGGCTGCACCTCGCGCGCGGTGAGCCCGAGCCGCGCGAAGTGGTCGAGGTCGCGCGCGAGCGTCTGCGGGTCGCACGACACGTACGCGACCCGCGGGGCGCCGAGCTCGGCGACGGCGATGCGCGCGCGCGCCGAGAGCCCCCGGCGCGGAGGGTTCACGACGACGGCGTCGAAGCGCCCGCGCGCTCCCGTGAGCCCCTCGGCGACGGTGGCTGCGTCGCCGACCAGCACGTCGAGCTTGCCGAGGCGCTGCTCGGCCGCGGCCGCGCGCGCCTGCTCGGCGGCGGGCGCGAAGACCTCGACGAGCGTCACCTCGGCCCCGCGCGCGACGAGCGCGAGCGACAGGGCGCCCGAGCCGCCGTAGAGGTCGAGCACGCGCTTGCCCGCGAGCTGGCCCCCGTCGGCGGCGATGGCTCCCGCGACGCGACGGTGCACCGCAGCGGCCTGCCCGCGGTGCGCCTGGACGAACGAGCCGTACGTCGCGAGGTGCCACACGCCGCCGATGGTGTCGCGCGCCGACGTCGCGCCGTCGATGACGCGCGTCTCGGCGCCGAGCACCTGGGTGGCGCTCCGCGAGCGCAGGTTGGCCGCCACGCCGCGCGCCTCGGGGAGCGCCGCGCGGATCGCGCGCGAGGCCGCGGCGAGCGCGAGGCCGGACGGCGCCTCCTCGGACGCGAGCACGAGCGTGACGAGCACCCCCGCGACGTCGTCGGTGACGACCTCGCGCAGGTCGATGGCGACCAGCGCTCCGCCGCCGGGCGCGGAGGCGGGCGAGAGCACCCCCGCGGCCTCGGCCGGAGGCGCGGCGAGCAGCCCGCGGATCGCGTTGGCCGCGCGCGCGAGGACCGGCGCGAGCACGAGGCACTCGGGCGCGTCGACCACCACGTGGTCGCCGTGCCGCGCGAACAGGCCGATCGAGCCGCTGGGGCCGACCATCAGCTTGGCGCGCGTGCGGTAGCCGACCGCCGGCTCGGCCGCGAGCGTGGCCGCCACCGTCGCCGGCGCGAGGGCAGGGTAGGCCGCGAGCGCATCGACCACCCGCAGCCGCTTGCGCGTGAGCTGCTCGCCGTACGGCACGTCGGCGATGGGACAGCCGCCGCAGCTCGCGGCGTGCAGGCAGAGCAGCTCCATCACCGCGACCCGTGCGGCCCGCGCGTGCGGCGTGGTGCGCGCAGGGGGGCCGCCTCGCCGCGCAGGGCGCGGAGCACGACGACCGCTCGCCACGTCAGCATGGTGCGCGACTATGGCATGCGCGCCTGCGACCGGCACCCGAGCGTCAGGGTTTCTTGGGCGCCGGACGGGGCGCGGCGGGGCGCGGCGGGATGCACACCGCGACGCCGGACGACGCGCTGCTCGGCGGGTGCAGCGCTGCGTCGACGCGCGCGACCGCGGCGGCCACGGCGTCGAACGAGTCCTCGTCGTCGAGCCGCACCGCGTCGAGCAGCAGCGCGCCGATGCTGGTGCGACCGCCGTCCGGGCGCGCCGGAGCGGGGCCATCGCCGCTGGTCACCGAGCGAAACGAGAACCGACCCGTGCGCCAGCGCAGCACGTCGCGCAGCACGAGCAGCGGCGCGGCGACGACCCCGGCGGCCTCGGCCGACACGAGCGCGCCGCGGTCGAGGTCGAACGACGCCGTGCCCTGCTCGCCGCGCAGGCGCAGCCGCCCCGAGCGCCGCTCGAGCTCGAGGAGCGTGAGCACCGTGGCGATGGACAGGTGCGCGAGATCGCCCGAGAACGAGCTGCGACCGCCCCCGTCGGCCTCGAGCAGCGAGTCGCGCCGCTCGCGCAGGCGCCCGGCCATCGCGACGAGCGCGGCGATCTGCGCGACGGCCTCGTCGATGCGCAGCGGCTTGACCATGCAGGCGTCGGCGCCGACGTGGAACGCGTCGAGCACCGTGCGCTCGTCGTCGTCGGCGGCGAGAAAGAGGATCGGGCAGGTCGCGCCGCGCGTGTCGGCGGTGCGCAGGTGCTCGGCCAGCCAGAGCCCGTCGTGGTCGGGCAGCGAGAGGTCGCACACGACGCAGTCGAGCTCCCCCTCGGTCGCGAGCGCGAGCCCCTCGGTGGCGGTCGCCACCGCCTTTGCGTCGAAGCCACGCGCCTCGAGGGCGCGCGCGAGCAGGCGCGACACCCACGGATCGTCCTCGACGACGAGCACGCGCCCTGCCGACATGTGGGCACACCTTACCACGGGAGAAGCGAGACCAGGCGCGTCGAACGCTTGACAGCGTTCACTGAATTTCACCATTCTCCCGCCACCGTGCCGACGCGCGACTCTCCCGAGGTCCTCGAGCGCATCCGCGCCAACCTCCGCCTCGTCGAGATCATCGCCCGGCAGATCGGCCGCCAGGTCGGCTCCATCGCGCGGGTCGACGACCTCGTCTCGGCCGGCCGCGAGGGGCTGCTCGAGGCCGCGCGGCGCTTCGACCCCGAGCGCGGCGTGCCCTTCCCCCGCTTCGCCAACTACCGCGTTCGCGGCGCCATGATCGACTACGTGCGCAAGGTCGCGCCGGTCCCCCGCCGCGCGTACGAGAAGCTGCGCGCGCTCGAGGCCGCGGCGCTCGTCGCCGAGGTCGTCTCGGCCGACACCGCGCCTGGCGGCCTGGGCTCGCCGGTCGGCGCCGAGGCCGAGAAGGTCCTCGCCTCGCACCTCGCCGACATGGCCACCGCCATGGCCGTGGGGCTGCTCGCGGCGCGCGCCCACGGCGAGGAGGAGGGCGAGCAGATCGCCGTCGCCGACGACCCGAGCCCCGAGGAGTTCGCGGCCATGACCCAGCTTCGCGGCGTGCTGCGCGCCGCCGTGGCCGAGCTGCCCGACGACGAGCGCGCGCTCATCGAGGGGCACTACCTGCGCGGCGTGCCCTTCGACCAGATCTCGGCGTCGCTCGGTCTGTCCAAGTCGTGGGGCTCGCGGCTGCACTCGCGCGCGGTGCGGCGCCTCACCGAGAAGCTGCGCCCGCCCGCCGAGCCCTCGTCCGACTGACGAAACCGCGCCGCCTGGGCCTCCGACGGGGCCCCATGCGGATCTCGGGTACGCGCGAGGGCGTCGAAGCGATGCGGCCCGTGACGGCGCCGGCTGCCGTCCGGCCGACGAGGCCCGAGCCGGGGTCGTTCGCGGCGGTGCTCGGCTCGCTGGGGCGCGAGCTCGATCGCGGCGAGGCGCTCGCGGCGCGGGCCTCGCGCGGCGGCGCCACGCTCGACGCCGGCGCCCTGCTGGCGCTGCAAGCCGGCATCTACCGCTACACCGAGGCGGTCGATCTCGCGTCCAAGCTCGTCGACCGCGCCGCCTCGGCCGTGAAGACCACGCTGCAGAGCGGCTGAAGCGGGGCTACCCTTCGCCACGGAGCACCCCGTGGGCGACCGCATGCGCATTCTCGTCGCCATGAGCGGCGGCGTCGACTCGTCGGTGGCGGCGGCGCGCCTGGTCGACGCCGGCCACGACGTCATCGGCGTCACGCTCCACCTCTGGGACTACCCCGACGACGGCTCGGTGCGCGGTCGCTGCTGCGCCCCCGAGGATCAGCACGACGCGCGGCGGGTCGCCGACGCGCTCGGCATGCCCCACTTCGCGTTCGACCGGCGCGAGGCGTTCGCGCGCGAGGTCGTCGAGCCCTTCGTCGAGGCGTACCTCGCGGGCGAGACGCCGAGCCCCTGCGTCACCTGCAACCGGGGCGTGAAGATGCGCGAGCTGTTCGCCCTGGCCCAGCGTCTCGGCGCCGATCGGGTGGCGACCGGGCACTACGCGCGCGTGGTCCGCAGCGGGGGGCGCGCCGAGCTGCACCGCGCGCGCGACCGCGGCAAGGACCAGAGCTACTACCTCCACACGCTCGAGGCCGACAGCCTCGCGCGCCTCGAGCTGCCGCTCGGCGACGCGACCAAGGCCGAGGTGCGCGCCGAGGCCGTGCAGCGCGCGCTGCCGGGGGCGCACAAGGGCGAGAGCCAGGAGCTCTGCTTCGTGCCGACGGGTCGCTACGACGCGTTCGTCGCCGAGCGAGCAGGCGCGCGCGCGCGGCCGGGGCCCATCGTCGACGGGGCGGGGCGCGTCGTCGGCGCGCACGCCGGTCTGCACGGCTTCACCATCGGGCAGCGCAAGGGTCTCGGCGTCGCGCTCGGGGCGCCCGCGTACGTCGTCGCGCTCGACGCCGAGCGGGCCTCGGTGCGGCTCGGCACGGCCGACGAGCTGCTCGCGGGCTCGGCGCGGCTGCGCGGGGCGCGCTTCGCCGCCGACGTCATGCTGCCGCGCGCCGCGTGGGTGCAGGTGCGCGCGCGCCAGGAGGCGCAGCCCGCGACGCTCGAGCGCTCGGGCGACGACGTGCTGGTGCGCTTCGAGCGCCCCGTGCGCGCGGTCGCCCCGGGGCAGGCCGCGGTGGCGTACGATGGCGATCGCGTGCTGGGCGGCGGAACCATCGGTGAGGTGCTCGCGTGAGGCTCGGGCCGATCGCGCTCGTGCTCGTGGCGCTCGGGTCGGGCGCCTGCTCGCTCGGCGACGGCGAGGGGGAGGTGCACAGCGATCGCCTCTTCGTGCGCTCGTGCTGGACGGGGCCGTTCGATCTCGAGCCCGACTTCTTCGCCGCCGTCCCGTACCGGCGCACGCTGGCCATCCGCGTGCAGCACGGCGGCGACATCGCGGAGGTGTCCGACGGCCTCTCGGTGCTCGTCGACGACATCGACCGCGTGCGCGCGTCGCTCGGTCAGCCGCTGCGCGTCGGCGAGCCGCCGGCGGTGCGCTCGCCCAACCTGCCGCTGGTGGTGGACCCCGACCCGCCCATCGTGCACATGACGCTCTACCTGCACAGCGCGTGTCACGCCGAGAACTCCGCGCTCTACTCGGTGCGCGGCACGGTGACCTTCCACGCGATCTTCGACGGCGACCCGAACGAGACCGACGCGCACGAGAAGCTGACCGACGCCGAGTTCTCCGACGTCGAGTTCGCCGATCTGCACGACGAGAAGCTCGACGCCTCGGGCGCGCGCACCATCGACGACAGCCTCGTCACGCACGCGCGCGGCTACTTCCGCTTCTATTTCCAGCGCGGGCAGCCCGGCCAGCCCTTCCCCTGAGGGACGAAAGCAGGCGCCCTCGCCGTCGCGGTTGATCGCGGAGGCGGCGGCACGTTACGGTACCCCTCCCCCGTGAACGTTCGCCCCCGCGCCTGGATTTCCAGCCTCGTGCTCGCCACCGCGCTCGGCGTCGCGTCGCCTGCGGCGGCGCGTGACGACGCCAGCCCCTACGAAACGGCGAAGACGGCGTGGGAGACGGGCGATCTCGATGGCGCCACGCCGCTCTACGAGCAGGCCGTCACCGAGGGTGGGCTCAACGCCGCGCAGGTGGTCGAGGCCAGCGCGCGCGTCGGCACCTACATGGCGGCGTCGGGCAAGCCCGAGAAGGCGCTCAGCTCGTTCCGCCTCTGCGCAGCGATCGACCCGGGCTTCCAGCTGCCCCCCGAGTCGGGGCCCAAGGCCGCCGCGCTCTACGCCCGCGCCCGCAAGGAGGCCGCCCAGATGGGCGGCAAGCTCGAGCTGACCGCCGAGGTGCCGACCCACGCCGAGCCCGGGCGCAAGGTCAGCGTCGTCGCCCACATCCCCGAGGGCTTCGCGCCGCTCGCCGACAAGATCACCATCGAGGTGAAGGACCCGGCCGGCGGCAAGCCCTGGCGCTCGAGCGCGCCCGCCGACGCGACCGTGACGTTCGACGTCCCGGGCAGCGCCATCACCTCCGGCGCCAACCTCTTCGTGCGCTTCGCCGCCGTCGACGCGCACGGCAACCGCTACGCCGAGGCCGAGGCGCGGCTCAAGGTCAAGGGGCGCGCCCCCGTCGTCGAGGCCGTGCCCGAGCCCACTCCCGACGACGAGGACGAGGAGGCCAAGCCGCCGCCCCCCGCGAGCGCCGGCTTCTGGTCCTGGTCGAGCCCCTGGCCGTACGCCATCGGCGGCGCGATCCTCGCCGGCTCGATCGGCATCTACGCCGCGACGCGCCCGTCCGACTCGGTCACCGTCAACGCGCCGGCGTGGCGCTGAGCCCGAGAAGCAACCCGCGCCCATGTCGACGCACGATCGTCCCCCCTCCCAGGGCGCCGGCCACAAGCCGCAGGGCACGTATTTCCTCGGCCGCTACCGCGTCGTCGACGAGATCGGCATCGGCGGCATGGCCAGCGTGCACCTCGCGCGCATGGACGGCCCGGGCGGCTTCCAGAAGTGGGTCGCGATCAAGCGCATCCACCCGCACCTGCTCGACGACGAGTCGTTCATCCAGAGCTTCCTCGACGAGGCGCGCATCGCCGCGCGCATCTCGCACGCGAACGTCGCGCAGGTGTTCGACCTCGGCCAGGACGGCGACACCTACTGGATCGCGATGGAGTACCTGCACGGCGAGCCGCTGCGTGAGGTGATGCGCCGGGTCGACGAGGGCTTCCCGATGATGTCGCTCGACCTCGCGGCGCGCATCGTGTCGGACGCCGCCGAGGGGCTGCACGCCGCCCACGAGCTGAAGGACAAGGACGGCAAGCCGCTGCTGCTCGTGCACCGCGACGTCACGCCGCACAACCTGTTTCTCACCTACGACGGCACGGTGAAGGTCGTCGACTTCGGCATCGCGAAGATCGCCGATCGTGCCTCGACCACGCGCGCCGGAACGCTCAAGGGCAAGATCGCGTACATGTCGCCCGAGCAGGTGCGCGGCGGCGCCGAGCTCGACCGGCGCACCGACGTCTTCGCGCTCGGCGTCGTGCTCTGGGAGCTGACGACGGGCAAGCGCCTCTTTCGCATGGAGAGCGACCTCGAGACGCTCGACAAGGTGCAGGCGTGCGTCGTGCCGCCCCCGTCGTCGCTCGTGCGCGGCTACCCCGCCGACCTCGAGGCCATCGTCCTCAAGGCGCTCTCGCGCCGCAAGGAGGACCGCTACGCGACGGCGCGCGACGTCGCGCGCGCGCTGCAGAACTACCTCATCAAGCGTGGCAAGTTCGTCGGCCCCGAGGACGTGTCGGCCTACGTGCGCTCGGTCTTCCCCGACCGCATCGAGAAGCGCGAGGCGCACCTCGCGTGGGCGACCGAGGTCACGCAGACCCTCGCGCTCGGCTCGGACGCCGGCGGCGGGCCGACCGAGATCTCGACCTTCTCCGACGACGAGATCTCCGCGGTCACCGACGACGGCAAGCCCGAGGCCCCGCGCCCCGCGGCGGGTGTGCCGGTGGCGCGCACGACCGAGCGGCTGCCGAGCTTCGGCGCCTTCTCCGGCGACCTCGAGGACCTCGAGGACGACATCAAGACGGTGGTGATCGCCTCGCGCGACGTGCTCGTGCAGCAGGCAGCGGCCCGCAGCGCGCCGCGCCCCGCGGCCGGTGCTCCCGCGACCGTGACGCCGCCGGTCGTGCTCGCGCCC
>CAITLX010000179.1 GCA_903893335.1 uncultured delta proteobacterium
ATGACGTCGCCCTGGCAGGCGTCGAGGCACGCCATGGCGTGACCCCACACGTCGAACGCGTGCCAGCGGTTCTGCTCGCAGCCGATGCTGGGCATCATCTCGGGCAGCGTCGCCTCGAGCAGTCCGGTGATGCGCATCACCTCGAACGCGCGGCTCGGTCGCGGGGCCTTCATCGCCTTGAGCCACTCGTCGCGGATGCGCTCGGCGCTGACCTTGCGGTAGGTCGCGAGCGTCTGGCCCACCGCCGAGAGGGTCGCCGGCTCGATCTCGTAGCCGAGCGTCGCGGCGAAGCGCGCGGCGCGCAGCGGGCGCAGGCCATCCTCGGAGAAGCGCTGGAGCGGGTCGCCGACGGCGCGCAGCACGCCGGCGGCGAGGTCGCGGCGCCCGCCCCAGGGGTCGATGAGGTGGCCGTCGACCGGGTCGATGGCGATGGCGTTGACGGTGAAATCGCGCCGCGCGAGGTCGGCCGAGATGTCGTCGACGAACGTCACCGCGTCGGGCCTGCGGCCGTCCGAGTAGGTCGTCTCGCCGCGCAGCGTCGTCACCTCGTAGGGGACGCCGGCGAGCAGCACGGTGACGGTGCCGTGCTCGATGCCCGTGGGGATGACGCGCGGGAAGGCGCGCATGACCTCCTTGGGGCGAGCGTCGGTGGCGACGTCCCAGTCGTTGACCGGCTGCCCGCGCAGCAGATCGCGCACGCAGCCGCCGACGATCCACCCGCGTCGCCCCACCTCGCGCAGCCGCGAGCAGAGGCCGAGCACGTCGGGCGGCACGCGCGCGAGCAGGCTGGCGACGGGGGCCTCGGGATCCACGCCGCGCAGTGTAGACCCAACCGGGCGCGCCGCGCCCCCGGCGCTGCGAGCCCGCGTCCGGGAAGAAGTGCTACAAGCCGCAGTCATGGTGTTTCCGAGCCACGTCTTCCGCGAATACGACGTGCGCGGCGTCGCCGACACGGAGCTGTCGGACGACCTCGTGCGCGCCCTCGGCACGACCTACGCCAACATGCTCGCGGAGGCCTCGCCGCCTCCCGGCGGGCGTGGGCTGCGCATCGCGGTCGCGCGCGACTGCCGCCTGTCGTCGCCCCGCCTGCACGCCGCGCTCGTCGACGGCCTGACGCGCGCCGGGGTGCACGTCATGGACGTCGGCGTCGGCCCCACGCCCGAGCTCTACTTCGCCGTGTTCCACCTCGACGCCGACGGCGGCGTGATGATCACGGGCAGCCACAACGACGCGCCCGAGAACGGCGTGAAGATGATGCGCGGCAAGGCGTCGTTCTACGGCGACGACATCCGCGTCCTGCGCGACCGCGTCGCGGCGCGCCTCGCCGCGCCCCCCCAGTCGTCGGGCGTGCGTGGCTCGGTCGAGACGATCGACCTCTCGCAGGCGTACGTCGAGCGCCTGGCCGAGGGCATCGACCTCTCGGGCAGCGGGCTCAAGGTCGTCGTCGACGCGGGCAACGGCTCGGCCGGGCCGCTCGGCGTGCTCGCCATCCGCCGCGCGGGGCTCACGCCCGACGCGCTCTTCTGCGACATGGACGGCCGCTTCCCCAACCACCACCCCGACCCCACCGTCGAGAAGAACCTCGCCGCCCTCATCGAGCGCGTGCGCGCGACCGGCGCGCAGGTCGGCCTCGCGTGGGACGGCGACGGCGATCGGCTCGGCGCGGTCGACGCGACCGGCGAGATCGTCTGGGGCGACCGCCTGCTGACGCTCTTCGCGCGCGACGTGCTGCGCGCGCGCCCCGGCGCGGCGGTGCTCGGCGAGGTGAAGTGCTCGCAGACGCTCTACGACGACATCGCGCTGCACGGCGGCCGCCCCATCCTGTGGAAGACGGGCCACTCGCTCATCAAGACGAAGATGAAGGAGGAGGGCGCGCTGCTCGCCGGCGAGATGAGCGGCCACATCTTCTTCGCCGACCGCTACTACGGCTACGACGACGGCATCTACGCGGCGCTGCGCCTGCTCGAGATCCTCGCCCGCGAGAAGAAGACGATGGGCGAACTCTTGGCCGACCTGCCGCGCACCGTGACGACGCCCGAGCTGCGCGTCGCGTGCCCCGACGCGCTCAAGTTCGACGTCGTCGCGCGCGTGCGCGAGCGCTTCCGCGCCGGGCACGAGGTCATCGACGTCGACGGCGCGCGCATCCTCTTCGGCGACGGCGCCTGGGGGCTCGTGCGCGCGTCGAACACCGGCCCCATCCTCGTCTTGCGCTTCGAGGCGCGAACGCAGGAGCGCCTCGACGTCATCCGCGCCGAGGTCGAGTCGGCCGTCACCGCGGAGCGACAGGCGCTGGGCGGATGAGCGAGGCCTGGACGATCGCGCGCGTCGTCCGCTGGGCCAGCGACGATTTTCGCAGCCGCGCCATCGAGAGCCCGCGCCTCGAGGCCGAGCTCTTGCTCGCGTACGCGCTCGGCATCGACCGGCTGCGCATCTTCGTCGAGAGCGAGCGCGAGCTCGAGGCGGGCGAGCTCGCGCGGTTCCGCGAGATCGTGCGCCGACGCCGCACGCGCGAGCCGGTGGCCTACATCCGCGGCGAGCGCGAGTTCTACGGCCGCGCCTTCCGCGTCGACCGACGCGTGCTCGTGCCGCGCCCCGACACCGAGACGCTCGTCGAGGTGGCGCTCACGCGCACCGCGCGCGTCTCGCTCTGCGCGCGGGTGCTCGACCTCTGCACCGGGTCGGGCTGCGTCGCCATCACGCTCGCGCGCGAGCGCCCGACCACGCGCGTCGACGCCGTCGACCTCTCCACCGACGCGCTCGCAGTCGCGCGCGACAACGCCGCGCGCCTCGGCGCCCACCTCGTGCGCTTCGTCGCGGGCGATCTGCTCGCCCCGCTCGACCCGGCCCGCGACCGCTACGACCTCATCACGGCCAACGCGCCCTACATCGCCGACGGCGCGATGGCCGAGCTTCCGCCCGACGTGCGCGACCACGAGCCGCACCTCGCGCTCGCGGGGGGCGACGACGGCCTCGCGCTCGTGCGCCGCATCGTCGCCGGCGCGACGCGCTTCCTCTTGCCCGGCGGCGTGCTGGCGCTCGAGGTCGGCGCCGGTCAGGCGCCCGCCGTCGCGCAGCTCGTGCGCGAGGCGGGCTTCACCGGCGTCGCCGTGGCGCGCGACTACGGCGGCATCGAGCGCGTCGTCAGCGGCGTGCGCTCGGGCGACGAGGAGCCCCGGTGAGCCGCTTCGTCCCGCTGCTGCCGTTCGTGCTCGGGTTCCTCGCGATGGCGGGGCTGGTGCACCGGGCGTTCTGGGTGTGGCTCGGGCGCGCGTTCCCGCGCCTGCGCGCGCGGCTGCGCGTCCCGCTGCTCTCCGTCATCTGCGTGCTCTACGTGCTGCCGCTCGCGCGCGACTTCGTGCCGGTGCACCCCCAGCCGCACCTGTCGCCCTGGCTGCTCGCCGCCGAGCTCGGGCTGCTCTGGCACCTCGGCCTCGCCATCGGCATGGCGCCGATCGTCGCGGGGTGGACGCTCACCGCGGTCGCGCGCTGGCGCGAGCGGCGAGCGGGCGCGCGCGCGAGCGACGCGCCCGCCGCAGCCGCCGAGCCCGATCCCTTGGCCGCGCGAGGCCTCGCGCG
>CAITLX010000180.1 GCA_903893335.1 uncultured delta proteobacterium
CTGCGCGCCGCGTGCGCGGGCGTCCACGTGCACGGTCTGGTGGCCGACGCGTGGCGCGCGCGCACCGGGGCCGACCGCGGCCTCTTCGCGCGCGAGATCGCCGACGGCGTGCCCCCCGTCCTCGCCGCCGTGGCGCGCGGCGAGTCGCCCCTCCCCGCGTGAAGGGCCCGCGCAGGCCCGCTCAGGTCGAGGGGCGCCAGGGCACGTCGGCGACGCCGGCGTCGTGGTTCGCGCGCCGCGCGAGCACGAACAGCAGGTCGCTCAGGCGGGTGAGGTAGACGAGCACGTCGGCTCGCACCGGCGACGACGCGCTGGCCGCGAGCACGCGCCGCTCGGCGCGCCGCGCGACGCACCGGGCCACGTGCAGCATCGCGGAGCCAGGCGTGCCGCCCGGCAGCACGAAGGTCGTCAGCGGCGGCAGACCCTCCTCGGCGGCGTCGATGGCGCGCTCGAGCCGCGTCACGTCCTGCTCCGACACGAGCCGCATCGAGAGCTTGGCCTCGCGCCCGGGAGTCGTGGCCAGCTCGGCGCCGACGACGAAGAGATCGGCCTGCACCTCGGCGAGCGTCGCGTCGACCCCAGGCGGCAGCCCGGCGGCGCGCGCGGCGCCGATCGTCGCGTTCGCCTCGTCGACGGTGCCGTACGCCTCCACGCGCAGGTCGGTCTTCTCCACGCGCGCCCCGCCGAAGAGCCCCGTCTGCCCCGCGTCGCCCGTGCGCGTGTAGATCTTCATCGCCCACGTCTAGCGCCGCGCGGCGGTGGGGTCCACGCGCGGGGGCGCCTCAGGCGGCTCGGCCGAGGACGTCGGCGTACAGCGTGTCGTACCCGGTGCGGTAGCGGTCGAGATCGCCCCCCGCGCCATCGACGAACTGAACGCCGAACCCCGGCGGCACGGTCGCCACGTCGTTCGGTCCGAAGGGGCGGTGCCAGGCGACCTTCGCCACGAGGCGCACGCGGCGGTCCGAGCGCGGCGGCGTGAGCTCGACCCAGGCCTCGTCGCCGCGCGAGAGGCACGCGAGCGTGCGCACATAGAGGCCGCCTGCGCTCAGGTTGTACGAGAACCCGACCATGTCCTCGCCCCGGCCGGCCACGCGGAAGGCGACCGTCGTCCCGTAGAGCAGGCGCGCGCTGGCGCGAGCCTCGCCCGCCTGCGTGCGCAGCAGCTCGTTCGCCACGAACAGCACGTTCTCGGGCGGCGCATACGCGTCCACCACCGTCACCTGCGGGTGCCGCGCCGCGTCCGCGCGCGCCTCGGCGAGGTGCTTCGGGTCGACCATCACGACGAACGTCGCCTTCGAGCCCGCCGCGATGGCCGCGTCCGCGACCGCGATGACGCCGTCGGTGGGGGTGTCGTCCTCGCAGACCACGAGCGACACGGTCGGGTCGGTGGCCCCCGCGAGGGCTTCGTCCATGTCCGCGGCGAAGCGCACGTCCCAGCCTGCGTTGCGCAGGACGCGCCCCGTCACGACGCGACGACGCGGCTCAATCCCCGCGACCACCACCTTGCCCGTCGCTCCCCCCGCCACCCGTCGCACGTGCGCCGGGAGCCCTCGCAGCCGCGGCACCAGTTGATGCAGCGCGTCGAGGCGCACGACGTCGTCGCCCCCCCACGCGAAGGTGTCCGGGAACATGAGGTCGTCGAACTGCCGCACGAGCCGAAGCACCGGCACGTCCGACCACTCGGCCTGCATCCGAAGCTGCATGCACATGGCCTCGGCCAGCGTGGCGTCGGGCCCGACGAGCACGGCGTCGGCGCGCTGCTGCTCGAGCCACACCCGCGCCTCCTCGGCTGTCTCGGCCACGTCGGCGGTGAAGCTCGCCTCGCGAGCGTGGGCGACGACGGCGCGCACGGCGTCGCGCCCGGGCGACCCGACGATGAGCAGAGTCCGCGAAGGCGGCATGTGTGCACTGTACGGCCAGCGCCCACGAACTTGAAGTGTCGGGCGAAGAAACCGGGACGCAATCGGACCGATGGGCGTCCCGATACGAGCCGCCCATGCCCCACCCCACCCACGCCCAGCTCGCCGCGGAGCTCACTCGGCTCCGCGCCGCCACCACGTCGCACCTCGCCGCGCTCCGCGGCTTCGCCGCCGACCACCCCTCGCTGCGCCTCGCCGTCCCGGCCGACCTGCTCGCCGAGGTCGAGGCGAGCGCCGCGCCTCGCGCGGCGGCCCTCTCCAACGCCCTGTTTCGCGCCTGACCCCAGAAGGAGTCTCCCATGCCCACGCTCTCCATCGCGCAGCAGCCCCCCCCTCACGCCACGGTCTCCACCGCCGCGGCCACCACGCTCGCGGCCCAGGCGGCCGCGGCTGCCTCCGTCGACCCGCGCTACACGGCGCTCGGCGCCGACGAGATCATCCTCTGGATGGAGGCGCAGACCTCGCGCCTGCACGGCGACATCAGCGAGATGATCGGGACGATCAACCGCCAGTCCGACGTCGTCGAGGCGCTCGACACCCTCAAGGGACAGCTCGTGAGCCACGGCCCGAGCGAGGGCAACTACGGCGCCGGCGCCGACGAGATCGACGCGGTGCTCCAGCGCTACGGCGACAAGCTCCCCTCGCAGCTGCGCGACTCGCTCGTGCAGACGCGCGACCAGCTGCGGCGGACCCAGGACGCCTGCGACGCGGGCGACCCCTGCCCGACCGACATCGCCCTCGGCGACGACCAGCTTCAGGCGGTGGCAGACGCGTGCGGCAGCTACGCCGACGGCCTGCGCAACGACGACCAGCTCACGATGCTCAAGATCCAGAACCTCATGCAGAAGGCGTCGCAGGTGGAGGAGCTGGCATCGAACATCGTCCGGTCGCTCAACGATGCGGCCAAGTCGACCATCGAGAACATCCACTGAGCGAGCCCCCACCATGAGCCTCTCCATTTCCTCTTCGCTCGGCGCAAGCGCCGGGCTCCCCGACGACCCCGCGACGGCGCTGCTCGCCGTGCAAGGGCGCAGCGATGCCAGCGGCCTGGGTGCCGCTGGCCGCAGCCTGCGCGAGGCGCACCAGCGGCACGACGAGGCCGTGGTGCACCAGCGCGAGGCCGAGCAGGCGGCTCGCGACGCCGCCGAGGACGCCGGTGGCTGGGGGAGCTTCCTCTCGACCGCCACCGAGGTGGCCGTCGTCGCGGGCGCGGTCGCCGCGGCGGTGGCGGTCCCGGGGGGCGGGCTCGTCGCTGCGGCGGCCTTGACCTCCGCCGGGCTCGGCGTCGGCGCGGCGGTCGCGCAGCGAATGGGCGCCGGAGGCGGCGTCGTGACGGGGCTCGCCGTCGCCAGCGCAGCGACCGGCATCGCGTCGGGCGTGGGAGCCGCTGCCAGCGGCGCGACGGTCGCTTCGTCCACGCTTCGCGGCGTCGCGGCAGGTGCCAGCGCGGTTCAGGGGGGCGCCACGGCGGCAGGCGGCTACGCGCGAATCGAGCAAGGACGTGCGCAGGCGAGCGTGGTCGCGGCCGAGGCGGTCGGTCTTCGCGCGCAGGACGCCGGCTCGCTCGAGCGAAGCCGCGAGCGCGGCGCGGGCGACGACGCCGAGGCGCGCGCATCCGACCAGCGGTACGCGGCCTCCGCCGCGGCCCACATTGCATCCACCGAGGCGCTCACCGGCCAGGCGATCCTGGCGCAGCTGCGAGGTTGAACATGACCATCGATCCGACGTCGCTCGGCGCCCAGCGCGCCGCGTTTCTCGCGCACGCCGACGACCCGCTCGTGGCGGTCGCGGCGCTTCAGATCGACGCCGACGCCTCGGCGCGGAGCCGCGAGCGCGAACAGGCGAGCGCGGAGCGCGCGCGCGCCCACGCCGCGACCGAGCAGGCTGCGGCGTGCATGAGCGAGCAGGCGGGCTCGCTCGAGAGGGGAGCCTGGGTCGCCGGCAGCGTGGCGATCCTCGGAGGGGCCGCGTCGGTGACCGGGGCGGCTCTCGACTGCCGCGCGAGCGTCCAGGCGCAGAAGCTCGGTGCCGGAGCGAGCGGCGCGGGCGTGGCCCAGGTGCAGACGCTGCCTGCCACGAAGGTCGCCGCGCTGGTCGGCGCGTCCGGTCGATCGGCCTCGGGGGTCGCCGACTCGCTCGACCGCATGGTGGGTCAGGCGCCCGCGCAGCGGCACGCCGCGGAGGCGACCCGAGCAAAGGGTGAGGCCGACGACGCCAGGGGCTGCGCCGAGGCCGCGCGCGAGCGGGCCTCCGACGTAACGGGGCACGCGCGCGCGACGCTCGAGGCGCTCGAAGGGCTCCTGCAAGCGCGAGCCGCAGCCGCGAGCGCGATCCTCGGGCGCGGCTGACGAAGCCCTCGACGGGAGAGCCTCGAGATCACCTCTCCCCGCCGAGGTCGCCGTCGGGCGCGGCGAGGCTCGCGCGCAGGCGTCAGTGGCCAGGCGGCGCGCTGCCCTCGCGCATGATGTCGGCGATGCCGAGGTGGAGCGCAGCGGCGACGCCACGTCCGAGCGTCCCGGCGTCGAGATCGCTGCGCAACGCCACCACGTCGCCTTCGATCGAAGTGGTGGGCGCCGAACACCCGCGCAGCGCCAGACCGCCGATCGGGCCCGCCGCGAGGTCGTCCCAGGCCGCACGCAGCAGGCGAACCGCCCTGTCTCCCGGTTCGCGCGGCACCCCGGCGAGCCCGATGCGCAGGCCCACGCGCCCGCTCGTCGGCGCGAGCGCGACCCCGACCGCGGAGGCCGCGCCGACGAGCCCCCGCGCGGCGTGGGCCCATCGCTGCTCGAACGGCCCCGGGGCCAGGGCGACGAGCGGCGCGTCGCCGAAGTGGGCGACGAGCGACGCGAGCGGCGGGCTCGCGAGGGCGCGCGGCGCGTGCAGCCGGTCGAGGGCGTAGGCCTCGGCGGCGCGGGCCGGCAGCTCGCCGCCGACCGTGAAGCAGGCGACCTGGGCGCCGAGGAGCAGCAGCGTCTCGGGCGTCGTGCCGACGTCGCCGCGGATGCGCGTGACGTCCTCGCGAGCGCTCGCGTGGGCGGCGCCGTGCACGAGGCGGTCGCGCCAGCGCGCGGCCACGTTCGCGCGGTCGAACCCGCCTCCCACCAGGTAGCTCGTCGACGCGTCGAACCCCGCGACGACGGCGCGCTCGACCCGGCGCAGATCGACGCCGGTGTCCTGCGCGAAGGCGTCGTACCGGTTGCCGTCGAACGCCGTGGCCAGCAGCGCGCGCACGGTCTCGTCGGCGAGCAGCTCGGCGGGGCGGCAGAGCACGATCCAGCGCAGGCCCCCCGACGGCACGAGCGACGCGAGGTCGCCCAGGGCGAGCGGCGGGAGCGGCGCCGCCACGGGCGCTCCTCGTCGCGCGCCGCACCCGAGCGCGAGCGTGGCGAGCGCGCCGAGGGCGGCTCGACGCTTCACGCGTCGACGACGATGCGTGCGAAGCGGCGGTTCTTCGAGCCGGCGCGCACGAGGTAACTCTGGCCGCGAGCCAGCTGAAGCTGCGGATCGGTCACGCGGGCGCCGTCGATCTCGACGCCGCCCTGCTCGACGAGGCGTCGGCCGTCGCTCGTCGTCTTGACGAGGCCTGCGGCGGAGAGCGCCTTGGCGATCCAGAGCGTCGCGCCGTCGGTGGCGACGCGGACCTCGGGCACGTCGTCGGGCACGCCGTTGTGCGTGTAGGCCGTGGCGAACGCGCGCTGGGCGTCGTCCGCGGCCTCGGCCGAGTGGAAGCGCTCGATGATCTCGCGCGCGAACAGCGCCTTGATCTCGAGGGGGCTGCGACCGCCTGCGACGTCGGCGCGAAGCGCGGCGATCTCGGCGGCCGAGCGCGCGCTCAAGAGCTCGAAGAAGCGAAAGACGACCGCGTCGTCGATCTGCATGCACTTTCGGTAGACGGAGAGCGGGGCCTCGCGCACGCCGATGTAGTTGTCGGCGCTCTTCGACATCTTCTTGCCGACGACGCGCCCCCCCTCGATGCGCGCGTCGATGCCCTCGAGGATCGGCGTCGTCATCACGACCTGCGCGGGCTTGCCGTAGCGCGGCATGAGATCGCGGCCCACCAGGAGGTTGAAGAGCTGGTCGGTGCCGCCGAGCTCGACGTCGGCGTCGAGCGCGACCGAGTCGTAGCCTTGCAGCAGCGGGTAGAGGAACTCGTGCTGGTAGATGGGGCGGTGCTCGGCGAAGCGCTTGGAGAAGTCGTCGCGCTCGAGCATGCGCGCGACGGTGCACTTCGCCGCGAGATCGATGAACTCGAGCGGGCTCATCTTCGAGAGCCACTCGCTGTTGTAGCGGACCTCGACGCGCGAGCGGTCGAGCACCTGGAAGGCCTGCTCCTGGTACGTCGTGGCGGCCTCGAGGACCTGCTCGCGCGTGAGGCGGGGGCGCAGCTCGTTCTGGCCGGTCGGGTCGCCGACGAGCGCGGTGTAGTCGCCGACGAGGAAGATGGCCGTGTGGCCGAGGTCCTGGAAGCGCCGCAGCTTCTGCATCAGCACGGTGTGGCCGAGGTGCAGGTCGGGGCGCGTGGGGTCGAAGCCCGCCTTCACGCGCAGCGGGCGCCCCGTCTTGATGCGCGCGAGCAGCTCGTCGCGCTGCACGAAGTCGACGACGCCGAGCCCGAGCTCCTCGATTTGCCGTTCGGGTGTCACGGCGTGCGGTCAGTCGTCGCTGTCGTCGCCGCCGGTGATGGCCAGGTGGCGGCTGTCGTTGACGATCTCTTTCAGCTCCTTGCCGACCTTGAAGAACGGCAAGCGCTTGGCCGGCACGGGCACGGGCTGGCCCGTGCGCGGGTTGCGACCGCTGTAGGGCTTGTACGGGCGCACCGTGAAGCTGCCGAAGCCGCGGATCTCGATGCCCTCGCCGGCGCGCAGGGCCTCGGTCATGGCGTCGAAGACGCAGTTGACCACAAGCTCTGCGCGGGCCTTCGTCAGCTGGCCGCGCGCGGCGATGGCGTCGATGAGCTCGCTCTTCGTCATGCTCTGCGTGCGCGGCCCCTCAGCCGCCCCTCGGAACGCGAGGGTGTCACCTCGTGGCGCAGAACGTCAATGGTCTTGGGCACCTGCGGGGGCAGACGGCGGTGCGGAGGGTTCGAGGAGGAAGGCGTCGAGGGCCGATCCGGAGGCGTCGAAGTCGACGTCGATCAGCGCCTCGCCGGCGGGTAGCTCGAGCTCGGCGGCGGGCAGCGGGGCGCACCGGGCGTCTGGGGCGGGCGCCGGAGCCCATGTCCAGCGGGCGCGCGGAGCGGGGTCGCCGGGCGTTCGCAGCGAGACCTCGGCGTGCGCCCCCGCGCCGTCGGTGAGCACGACGGGCGTGACGCGCCAGCGGCCGGCGTCGGGGACGGGGAGGCCGATGGTGACGCGGGCTGTCGCGCCGCGCTCGGCGTGCAGCGCGAGCGCGCGCCCCCCCGAGGCGCACGCGAGGGGCGTGTAGACGGGCTCGGCCCAGCCGCCTCGCTGCGCGCGCGCGGGCCACTCGACCTCGGCCTCGAACCGCCAGACCGCGGGGTCGAGGGGGGCGAACGACGCAGGCGTGACCTCGGGTGCGCGCGCGCCGGTCGGGTCGAACGCGTAGCGAAAGGTCGGCGGGCGGCCCAGCGCGCGCCACGCGAGGCGCTCGCGGTCGTCGGCGCTGGCGCGGCGGACGACCAGCGCGCGCGAGGGATCGTCGGCGAGCGGGTCGTGCGCGAGCGCGAAGCCGTGATCGCTGTCGAGCAGGAGCAGCCCGCGCGAGACGCCGGCGCGCGCGACGACCTCGGGCTCGAAGTAGGGGCGCCCGCCGTCGCGGTCGCGCAGCAGGGCGAGCCCGTGCGACCCGTGCAGCGCGAAGCCGACGAGCGAGAGCGCGAGCAGCCCCGCGCCCGCGCGGGCCGCGCCGATGGGGCGCGAGGCGCGCTCGGCGAGCAGGAGCGCCGCGCGCGCGACGAGCACGTGCTCGAGCGGCAGCACGTCCGCGAAGAAGCGCGCGCCGCCGCCGGGGTAGTTGCCGTCGAAGTAGAAGGGCGCGTACGCGAGGGCGATCGCCGCGACGGCGGCGCCGAGCGTGCGCGCGCGCGCCGAGCGCGGACCGAGCAGCGCGCCGACGGGCACGAGCAGCGCGAGAGGCTCGAGGTTCGCGACGTCGAGCAGGTGCGGCTCGAGGCGGCGCAGGGTGACCAGGAGCGCGGCGAGCGGCCCGTAGCCGGACGCCAGCCGGGTGCGCACGAAGTCGCCGTGCTCGTGCAGGCACCCGATGCCCGCGCCGAAGCCGTAGCGGAAGCAGCCGGCGGGGCCGTCGCTCGCCGCGTAGTAGGCGCTCTGGCTCGAGGCGAGCCACGCGCCGGTCGCGGCGCGCTGCTCGAGGAGCAAGAGCGCGATGGGCACGGCGGCGCCGAGCGCGGCGACGAGCCGGTCGCGGCGCGCGAGGCGCGGGGCGATGGCGACGACGAGCATGAGCCCGAACGCGGCCCCCGACACGGGGCGCGTGGCGAACAGCCACCCGAGCGCGAGGCCGCATGCCGCGGCCGAGAGCGCGCGGGCGCGGGGCTCGCGCGCGTCGGTCGCGCGCCAGCCGAGCGCGAGGGCGGAGGTGCCGAGCAGCGCCGCGAGGCCGTGCGACATGGTGTCGGCCGTGTGGTAGCGGAGCGTCGCGCACGCGACCGACAGCAGCGCCGCGAGCCACGCCGCGTCGTCGCGCCCCGTCACGCGCCGCGCGAGCGACCAGGTGGCCACGACGAGCGCCGCGGCGAGGGCCGGCCCGATGAGCATCGGTATGCGCAAAACGAAACCAGTCGCGAGCAGCGCAGGCCAGCCCGGCGGAAAGAGCGACGCGACGCGGTCGGGGGCGTCGAGCGGCGAGAGCAGGAAGCGCCCGCGCACGCCGACGTCGCCCGCCGGGATCGTCACGAGGCCGTGCGCGAGAGAGCGCGCTTGCAGCCAGTAGGTCGTCGCGTCGACGATGCGCGGACCGCCGCGCAGGTACCACCCGACCACGCCGTGCGAGAGCGCGGCTGCGGCGAGCGACGCCGCCGCGAGCGCGGGCCCGCGCGCGACGCGCCCGAGGCGACGCGCGACGCTCGGGCCGAAGAGCGCGACGGCGACCCCGAGCAAGAGCGCGACCCAGGCGACGGCGTCCGGCGGCGCGCCGAACATGCGCAGGCGCGCCTGCCAGAAGCTCACGGCGCTTGCACCGCCCACACATGGTAGTCGACCCAGTCGGGCCCCTCGAGCAGCACCTGCTCGATGGCGACGCTGCGGCGCACCCGCGACGCGGGGACCTCGAGCGCGAGGTCGCGCCAGCCGTCGGCGTGCCGCACCTCGAGCACGCCGAGCGGCTCGCCGTCGATGCGCAGCTCGATGCGACCGGCGCGCTCGGGCGCCATGCGCACGATGAGCCGCGTCGGCTGCTCGGGGCGCAGCGAGAGGCGGTAGCGCTCGGCGTGGCGGGGGCCGAAGCGACGTCCGCCGTCGAAGAGATCGCGCGCCGGGTCGTCGGGGTCGGCCAGGATCTTCGCCTCGGCGAAGCCGGCCTCGGGGCCGTCGAAGGCGTACTGGTGCGCGCGCTCGCTGACCAGATCGGCGACGTCGAGCTCGTCGGCCACGCGCTCGCCGGGGCGCAGCCCGCGCGGCAGCGCGCCGGTGCCGAGCGCGTGCCAGTCGGCGCGGTAGATGACCTTCTCGGAGCCCCCGCAGATGACGTTGCCGTGCACCGGGACCTCGGCGATGCGCCGGCCGAACCAGAGCGGGAGCTCGCCCCACCAGCTCGGATAGAGCGCCATCACGTCGGGGCGGTCGGCCGCCGGCATGCGCTCGATGAGCTCGAGCGTGGCGCCGAGCCCGTGCACGCCCGCGCGCGCGAAGGGGAGATCGCGGTAGCCGCCGAGGCCGATGAGGTCGAGACCGGGCAGCTCGGACGTGTACAGCAGCGCGCCCGCGTCGCCGACGAGCAGCCGGTGGGGCGGGGGCGAGAGCTCCTTCACGAGCTTGCCCGCGGTCAGGTGCTGGTCGCGGATGTTGCGGCTCGCGCGGCCGAAGAACCAGATCTGGTCGCGCATCTGCGAGGCCTGGTGGCGCGCGAAGATCGCGACGAGCACCGCGGCTACCGCGCTGCGCGCGAGCCACGCGAGCGCCGACGCGCGCCGGAGCCAGCGGCCGCCGGGCGAGCCGATGGCGCCGCGAGGCGCGAGCGCGGGCTGCACCAGCGCGCCGACCCCCATGGCCGCGGCGAGCAGCAGCCACGCGACGGCGGGCATCGTGTAGCGCTCGTTCTGCCAGCGCACCTGGAGGTTGAGCGCGACCACGGGGAACCAGCTGATGGCCGACGCCCAGAGGATGATCGCCCCGCGCCGCGTCACGCGCAGCGCGAGCGGCACGGCCGCGAGCAGCAGCACGATCGAGCCCCACGGCTTGAGATCCGTGAAGTGGTGCTCGAGGTTGCGGTCGATGACGTAGTCGAGGAGGAATCGGTACGACTCGCGCTTCTCGGTCGGCGACAGAAACGGGTGGTACGGGATGAGCTTGACGATCGCGCCGGCCGCGGCCGACTCGCCCGTGAGCGCGCGGTTGACCACGGCCTGGAGCGCGAGCGCGGCTCCGGCGGGGCCGCCGACGCGCACGAGCGCCGCGAGCGCCGCGCCTGGCCCGTGGCGCGAGGCGAGAGACCAGGCGGCCACGAGGCCGAGCACGGCGACCGACGTGGCCCCCTCGGGGCGCGTGGTGACCAGCGCGACGCCCCACAGGCCGAGCGCGAGCGCGGCGCGGCGCAGGCGCGGGCGCTCGGTCTCGTCGGCGAGGTCGAGCGCGGCGACGAGCGCGCCGCCCCACACGCCGAGGTACAGCGCGACCTCCATGCCGCTCCAGAGCGACCAGTCGAGGGCGCCGACGCAGTAGAGCGCGGGGGGCGCGAGCAGGGCCGTCCAGGGCGCGAGCCCCGCGAACAGTCGGCGCGCGGCGAGCAGCAGCGCGAAGCACGACGTGCACGCGACCATGGCGGCGAAGACCATGAGCGCCTCTTCGCGGAACCCCACCGCCCAGCCGGCCGCGAGCACGAAGGGGTACGCGAGGCTCGTGTTGCCGCTCGAGTAGCCGTTGCCGGGCGTCCACTGAAACGGGTAACCGAGCGCCGTCGAGCGCGCGTAGTCGAAGTGGATGAAGACGTCGTCGAGCGGCGCGGACCAGTGCCCGTGCGTCTGCACGAGCATGTAACCGTAGAAGGTGCGCGCGACGAAGAGCGTGGTCGCCGCCGCGACGACCACGTACAGAGCGCCGTCGAGCGACCGCGCGCGGGGTAGGGCAGGGCGGCCCAAGGTCGGCGGTTTCTACCACGACGCCACCGCTGACCGCGCGGCCAGCGGTTGACCGCCCCCCCCTGCATTCGTTAGTACCCTCGGGACGCGCTTTTGCGCGCCCCCCCAACCATGCGCTGGCTCGTCGAGGTATCGACCATCGGAGGCTCGACGGAGCCGCAGACGCTCTGCGTGGAGGCCGCGCAGTGGCAGCCCGCGCTGCAGGCCGCCCGCAAGCTGCTCGGCGCGGAGGGCGCGATCACCGGCTTCTCCATCGAGCTGCTGTCGGACGGCTACCGCGCCGTCGACGAGGCGGCCAAGCGCCGCTACGTGGTGCGACGCGCCGCGGGCGAGGTGCCGCTGTCGACGGCGGCCGATCTCGCCGCGCCGGCGTCGCAGCCGGCCCCCACGCTCCCCTCGGGAGGGGCGCCCGACAGCGGGCCGACGGCGGCCGAGCGCGACCTCGCGCCCGCTCCCGGAGAGCCCGAGCCGACGCCGGTGCCGCTGCGCCACCCGAAGACGCCCGTTCCCGCGGCGGCGCCGGCCGACCCCGACGTGATCTTCCGCCGCGAAGAGGCGCCGAGCGAGCAGCTCCCGCTCTCGTACCGCGAGGTCGTCTGGTGGGTCGCGCCGGGCACCGCCGAGGCCGCGCTCGAGCAGCTGCTGCGCGACCGCTTCGAGGCCATCCGCGCCGAGCTCGCGTCGGCCAGCCCCGGCAAGATGGTCAACCTCGCGCTGTACGACGAGAGGTTCGAGGGGAGGCCGCGTCAGCGCCCGCTGGTGACCCTGCACTGGAAGGACTGGAAGGGCAGCGAGCCCGAGGTCCGCTTCCCGCGCAAGGCCGCCGCGGAAGCGGCTGAGGCCGTCCCCGCGGCTGTGGCCGCCGAGGCCGTCGACGTGAAGATCGACGTGGCCCCCGAGGTCGTCGAGCCGAAGGCGGCCGAGGTCCCCGCGATCGAGGCGCCGAAGGTCGAGGCCGAGCCTGAGGTCGTCGAGTCGAAGGTCGAGGCCGAGCCCAAGGGTGCTGCCGAGCGCACGGCCGAAGCCCCCGTCGCGGCGGCAGCCGTGGCGTCGGTGCGCAAGAGCCCGGCGTCGGTTCGCCCCTCGGGCGACGACCTCATCGGCGACCTGTTCGAGGCGATGCA
>CAITLX010000181.1 GCA_903893335.1 uncultured delta proteobacterium
CAGGCGCGGTGGGCATGAAGGGCAGGAACGGGGGCGCGGCGTCGCCCCCCGCGTCGCTGCCTGCGCTGCCTGCGCTGCCGCCCGCCGCGGCGGCGCCGTCCTCTTCGCGCGCGTCCGAGCACGCGACCCCGAGCGAGACGACGAGACGAGCCACCGAGAGCTGTCGCATGCGTTGTCCTCGCGTCTGCCTCGCTCACCCCTCGCGAGCCGGCGACGGAGACTCTACGCCAGTCGGCGGCGGCGAGCGCGCGGCGGGCGAGGCTGGCGGCCAGGCGCCGGTTCGGCGCACAATCGGGCGCTCGAACGCCCATGGCTCGCGTCTACTGCTCCGGCCCGCTCTTCTGCGCCGAGGAGGTCGGCGCCATGACGGCGATCGCGGGCGCGCTCGAGCACGCCGGCTTCGAGACGTTCGTGCCGCACCGCGACGGGCTCGAGCCCTACGTGCTGCGCTTCGCGGGTAGCGCGCTGCCGCGCCTGGTGCCCGGCGCTCGCGGCGGCGTCGACCACGCGCTCTTCGCGCTCGACGCGTACGAGCTCGTCACGCGCTGCGACGCGGTCGTGTGCAACCTCAACGGGCGCGTGCCGGACGAGGGGACCATCGTCGAGGCCGCCCTCGCCTTCGCGGTGGGCAAGCCCGTCGTGCTCTACAAGGCCGACGCGCGCGCGCCGTTCGGCGGCCGCGACAACGCGATGCTCTCGGCGCTCGGGAGCGGAGACGCCGAGAGCAGGCTCGATCGCCTCCCCGCGCGCGTGCGCTCGGCCCTCGCCGAGGGCGCGACGCCCGGCACGCTTTCTGGGCACCTGGCCGCAGCCGTCGCCGACGGCGCGCGCATCGCCGCCCTGCTCGCGCGCCTGCCCGCCGGCGTCGGCAAGCAGCGCTGGCCCGACGACGTCGTCGCGCGCGTGCTCGCTGCGCTGCAAGAGCCGTGAGCGCGGCGCGGGTCAGGCGTCGTCGAAGAGGGGAAAGAAGGCGCGGTCGGCGCGCAAGAGGTGCGCCGCGACGACGTCGCGCGCGACGAACTCGATGACCCGCCCGACGTGCGCGTCGCCCGACGCCCACGCGTCGGAGAGCACGCGCGCACGCTCGAGCAGCTCGGTGTGCTTGCTCGCGTGCGCGACCAGGCCGTCGAACGCGAGCTCCGCGAGCACCTCCTCCTCGTGCTGGAAGTGCTGCTCGATCTGCTCGAGCATCTGGTGCAGGCAGGCGCCGACGCGCGCGGTCGTCGCGTCGGCGCCGAGCGCGACCGCGAGCAGCGCGTTGGCCGACTCGAACAGCTCGCGGTGCGCGCCGTCGATGAGCCCGTCGCCGCACTCGTAGCCGTCGTGCCAGACGAGCTGCAGCACCGAGAGCGCGCCGTGGTCCCACACCGGCGACGCAGTCGCGTCGTCGCACTCGACCCGGTTGCGACCCGCCTGCTTCGCCGCGTAGAGCGCCTTGTCGGCCCGCGCGAGCCAGTCTTCGAGCGACGCGTCGCGCTGGTGCTCGGCCACCCCCGCGCTGAGCGTGACCCTGCCGACGTGGGGAAACTCGTGGGCCTCGACCGCGGCGAGGATGCGCCACGCGAACCGAGCCGCCCCCTCGATCGAGGTCATCGGCGCGAGCACGAGGAACTCCTCGCCGCCCCAGCGCACGAGCGCGTCGGACGCGCGCAGCACCTCCGTCACCACGCGCGTGAGCTCGACGAGCACCGCATCGCCCGCGGGGTGGCCGTGCTCGTCGTTGATGCGCTTGAAGTGATCGACGTCGAGCATCAGCGCCGAGAGCGGCTGGCGGTAGCGGCGCGCGCGGGGGATCTCGG
>CAITLX010000182.1 GCA_903893335.1 uncultured delta proteobacterium
CGTCGAGCCGGCGGTCGAAATCCGCGCGCCACGCTTCGAGCGAGCGAAACTCGTAGCTCGGGTCGTTCGGGTCGCGCAGGATGCGCTCGACGATCGCGTCTCGCGAGACGAACACGGGGTAGAGCTCGGCCGGGTCGTAGCCGGCGCCGCGGTCGAAGAGCCCGCCGCAGATGGTGCGCAGCGAGCAGACGCCGCAGGCTGCGGCGTACTCGTGGCCCCACTCCGTCTGGCGCACCGTCTGCTTGGCGTCGAGGAAGTGCACGATGCGCTCCTCGCCCTTGACGATCTTGCGCGTCTCGGTGCTCGCCCACGCGAACTCGGTCATGTAGCAGAGCGGCACCTTCTCGACGCGGAAGGTGCGCCCCCCCTTGTGCAGCAGGCGCAGGGCGCGCTGCAGCGAGGCCTCGAAGTCCGCGAGCCGCGGCGTGAACTGCTGCTGGTTGACCTCGGCGCGCCCCATCGAGGGGTCGAGGTTGTTCCACACGAAGTGGCGCACCCGCGGGTGGTGCTCGTTCCAGAAGCGGATGTTCTCGTCGAGGTGGTCGGCGTTGAGCTTGTTGATGACGCAGTTGATGTTGACGTCGATGCCGGCGGCGAGCGCGTTGGCGACGGCCGCGTACGCCTTCTCGAGCGTGTCGGGCATGCCGCGCAGCACCTCCTCGACCTCGGGGCGCACGGAGTAGACCGAGACGTGCACGAGCTTCAGGCCCGCGTCCGCCATCTCGCGGGCGAACGCAGGGTCGGCCATGCGCGTGCCGTTGGTGATCATGCGCACGTGCAGCCCGCGCTCGGAGGCGTAGCGGCAGATGCGCGGAAGCTCGGGGTGCAGCGAGGGCTCGCCCCCGGTGAGGATGACCCCGAAGTAGCCCCGGTCGACGAAGTCGTCGACGAGCACCTTCATCGACTCGAAGGTGTGGACGTAGGGCGTCGTGGGGTTGGAGCAGAACCCGCAGAAGTGGTTGCAGTGCCGGACGACCTGGATGTAGCCGATGTTCGCCACGACGCTGGCCGGAGCTTACGCGCGCGGCTGCTCGTCCGCCACGGCCCGAGGTAGGAGCGCCGGCGCGCCGAGCTCGCGCTCGGGGTCCTCGAAGATCGCGCGAAACCGCTTGGCGAGCAGGCCGGCCTGGTAGCCGTCGAGCAGGCGGTGGTCGAACGTCGCGCCGATCTGCAGGCAGGCGACGGGCACGACCTG
Source organism: uncultured delta proteobacterium (assembly GCA_903893335.1). Classification (GTDB taxonomy): domain Bacteria; phylum Myxococcota_A; class Polyangia; order Polyangiales; family Polyangiaceae; genus CAITLX01. The sequence continues at coordinate 1,196 of CAITLX010000182.1, forward strand.
GCCGCCGCGCACGCGCGCCATCTCGCGCACCTCGCCCACCAGCAGCAAGATGGGCGCGTGCGCGAAGGGCACGAGCGGCGCGAAGCCGCACTCGATGCCGAAGGTGCCCACGTTGGTCACCATGCACGACCCGAACCCGTCGAACGGGATGCCCAGCCGCGAGAGGTCGAGTCCCACCTGGTACGAGAGCCACTCGCCGATGCGCATGCCCCAGCGCGTGAGCAGCGGGTGCAGCGAGGTGAGCATGCGGGTGCTCTTCTGCGTCGGGTCGTCCTTGGTCGCGCGGATGCGCTGGGCCCGCTCGCGCAGATCGCGCGCGATCGCCTCGACACTGAGCGCGTCGGCGCCGCTCACCTTGGCGCCGGCGAGGTCGTTGCCCCCCTCGAAGGCGACCTGGAAGAAGACGTCGACCGAGTCGCGCACCCAGATGCGCCCGCGACGGATGATGGCGTTGACCTCGGGGCGCTCGGCGATGGCGCAGGCGATCGCCTTGCCCACCAGGTGCGTGACGCTGACGCGCTCGCCGCTCGCCGCTCGCAGCGCCTCGAGGTACGGCAGCGTGCGGTCGCACTCGAGCGTGATGATCCCGTAGACGCTCGGGTCGCTCGGCTTGTCCCACGCGTGGACGGCCAGCGCGCGCCAGCTCGGGACCTTCGTGAGGCGGCGAAATCGGGCCATGTCGATCGAGACTACGCGCCCACGATGGCCGGCGTCGAACGGGCCGCCGGCCCCATCGACGGCGGGCAGGGTTTCGGGCTATCCTCCACGCTTCATCCGAGCGCCCGGTGGGGGTGCTTCATTGCTTCCAAGAGGGTTATTTCATGAACGCCACGAAGCTTGCGTCGGTGATCTGGGTGCTCGCGTGGGCCGTCGGCTGCGGCGGCGGTAGCAGCGACGAGGGGTTCCCGGGCGGCGGGGACACCCAGGACGCCGCGGGCGACACCGGCAGCGACGCTGGCGACGCGAGCGACGCGAAGACGGACGCGACGGACGCCAAGTCCGACGGCGCGGACGCAGGCGACGGCGGCGACGCGAGCGACGCCCATGAAGGCGGCGACGGCGGCGGCGCGACCGCGGACATCGCGACGACCGCGATCGATTTCGGGTCGTCCGACTGCGGCGGCGCGGCCCCCGCGGCGCAGACGCTCGCGGTGCACAACACCGGCACGGCGCCCCTCACCTTCTCCGCGACGCTCGACGCCTCGACCTACTTCGACCTCTCGGGGGCGACCGGAACGGTCGCCGCCGGCGCCACCGAGCAGATCACGATCACGCCCAAGGCGATCACGACGTCCGACACGGCCGGCGCGACGCACACGAGCACGATCACCATCGCCACCAACGACGGCGCGCACGCCTCGGTGTCGGTCGACGCGAAGATCACCCCGCAGGGCGGCACGCTCACCCTCGTCCCGGCGACGGCCTCGTTCGGCGTGGTGCCGATCGGCACGACCGCCCCGGCGATCCCGCTCACGCTCACCAACACGGGCAACCAGGCGGTCAGCGTGCTCATCGGCGCGCCCGCCGACGGGCAGTTCGGCGTGTCGTGGGGCTCCGCCCCGGCCGACGTCGCGCTCGCCCCGGGCGACAGCGTCACCGGCCTCTCGGCGTCGTTCGCGCCGATCGCGGCGGGGTTGCTCACCGACTCGGCGCCGCTGACGGTCACCGGCGCGCTCTGCAACACCGACATCAACGCGATCGCGCTCAGCGGCGAGGGCACCACCGGCGCGCTCGGCATCAGCCCGAGCGAGGTGTCGTTCGGCCTCGTCGACTGCAGCGCGCAGGCGGCGCCGCAGACGGTGACGCTCTCCAACTCGGGCACCAGCCCGTTCCACTTCACCGTGGCCCTCGGGGCCGGTGCGGTCTCGCCCTACACCATCGCGCCGGAGTCCGGCACCGTCGATGCGGGGGGCAACGCCACGCTCACCCTCACGCCGAGCGCGATCCCCGCGACGTCGGCCGTGACCGACGACCTCTACGCGGACGCTCTCGTCGTGACGACCGACATCTTCGGCGACACGCAGCACCTGGTGGCCATCCACGAGACGGCGCACGGCATCATCCTCGGGGCCTCGCCCGGCAGCGTCGACTTCGGCGACGTGCCGACGCAGAGCACGAGCACCAGCGACCTCACCCTCACCAACAACGGCAACGCGACCGCGACGGTGACGGTCACCGGGCCCGGCGCGCCGTTCGACGCGACCGGCGGCGGCTCCCTCTCCGCGGGCGGCAGCACGGTCGTGACGGCCGCGTTCGCGCCGACCGCCATCGGCGCGCAGTCCGGCGCGCTCACGCTCGGCGTCGCGGCCGGCGAGGCGCTCTGCGCGCCGCTGCCGAGCGTCGGCATCGGCGGGCGAGGGACCGGCGGCGGCGTCGGGCTCTCGACCACCTCGATCAGCTTCGGCGAGGTGCCCTGCGGCACGCAGGCCGCGCCCCAGACGGTCACCGTGACGAACACCGGCACCTCGGCGTTCACCTACACGGCCACGCTCGGCAAGGGCGCGGGCGCGACGTACTCGCTGCAGGCCCCGACCGGCTCCCTTCAGCCGGGCGAGAGCAGCGCCATCACCGTGGTTCCCTGGTTCATCGGGTCCGTCTCGTCGACGGCGGCCGACCTCTACGCCGACACGCTGAGCATCACGACCGATCTCCCCTCGGACAGCCCGCACACCGTGCAGCTTCACGAGACGGCGCGCGGCGCGATCATCCAGTTGAACCCGGCCTCGGTCGACTTCGGCAACGTGCCGGTCGGCGCGTCGTCGGCCAGCGACTTCACGCTCACCAACGTCGGCAACTCGCCCGCCACCGTGTACCTCGGGCCGAACGGCGACCCGACGTTCAAGCTCAGCGGCTACGGCCCCTACTCGCTCACGACGGGCGACGTCGCGACCACCACCGTGACGTTCAAGCCGACGGCCGCCGCGTCGTCGACCGGAGGCGTCGCGTTCGGCGTCTCGGGCATCGACTACCTCTGCGCGCCGCTCCCGGCGCTCGCGCTCAACGGAGCCGGCACCCAGGGCGCCCTCGCGGTCAGTCCGCCGACGGTCGACTTCGGCCAGGTCGACTGCGGCGGGCAGGCGCAGCCCAAGACGTTCACCCTGCAGAACGTCGGCGGCGCGCCGCTCAGCTTCACGCTCGCCAACTCGACCGCGAACTTCGTGGTGACCCCGACGACCGGCACCCTGGCCTCGGGCGCCTCGACCGACATCACGGTCACCCCTGGCCCCATCCCCGCGCAGTCCGACGTCACGCCCAACCTGTACGGCGACGTCATCGTCGTGAAGACGGACGTGGTCGGCGACGTCGATCACCCGGTTCCCGTGGTCGAGACCGCGCACGGCGCGATCCTCTCGCTGCCCACCACGTCGATCGACTTCGGCGGCGTCGGCACCGGGCTCTCGTCGGGCTACCAGGTGACCGTGACCAACACGGGCAACGCCGACGCGACCGTCAGCTACGCGACGACCAACCCGGTCTTCAGCGTCGGCCCGCAGGGTCAGGTCATCTCGGGCGGCACGTCCGGCTACCCGGTCGCCCTCTTCTCGCCGACCCAGCAGGTCGGCTACCTCGATGTCGCCTCGCTGTCGGTGTCGAGTGACACCGTGCTCTGCCGCCCGATCCCGGCCGACATCGCGCTCAAGGGCTCCGGCACCGCGGGCTCGGTGAAGGTCACCGCGACCGACCTCAACTTCGGCCTCGTCGACTGCGGCACGGTCTCCGCGCCGCAGACGACGGTGCTGCAGAACCAGACCGGCGCGCCCATCACGTTCTCGACCGCGCTCGGGCGCGGCGCGACCTCGCCCTACGTCGTGACGCCTGCCAGCGGGACGCTCGCCGCGGGCGCCTCGCAGTTCCTCACGGTGACGCCCAAGCCCATCCCGCAGACGGCGTCGACCACGGGCGACGCGTTCGCCGACCTGCTCACCATCACGACCAACGCCCCGGGTGACGCGGCGCACAACGTCAACCTGCACGAGTCCGCGCACGGCGCCGTGCTCGGCTTCACGGTGGCGAGCGTCAACTTCGGCTACGTCTTCCTCGGCAACACCGCGACGCGCAACTTCTCGGTGACCAACACCGGCAACGCGTCGGCAGGCTTCACGCTCACCGTCGGCGGCCCCAACGCCGGCGACTTCGGCGTGGCCCCCAAGACGAACACCGCGGCAGCCGCGGGGAGCGCCGCAGAGACGGCGAGCTTCACCGGGCCGGCCAACCCCTTCGCCACGGTGCACGGCACCATCTCGCTCAGCACGAACGCCGTGCTGTGCGCGCCGCTGCCCACCGCGATCGCGCTGTCGGGGACCTGAAGACGCACCACGCTCCGGGCCTGGGCCGCGCGAGCGGCTCATGCCCGGAACGCGGGTCGCGCGAACGACTACTCGGACCCGAGCGCGCGCACGATCGCGCGCTCGAGGTCTTCCTCGCGCGTCAGCCCGACGTGACGCCACACCACGCGCACGTCGGCGTCGAGGAGCACGACGGTGGGCACGGCGTTGACCTCGCCGAACGGGCCGCGACCGGCGATGGTGGCGGCGTCGGCGAGGGCGACGGGGAAATCGAGCGCGAGCGCGTCGCGGAAGCCGATGACCAGCGGCACGTTCGCCGGGGGCTCGAGCACGACGGCCACGTAGGCGAGGTCCTTCCTGCGCGCGGCGAGCGCGGACAGGAAGCGCGCCTGCGCCTGCGACGCGAGGTCGTAGGTCGCGAGGAACGCGACGAGCGCGGCACGGCCGCGCAGGCTCGCGTCCGAGACGTCGGGGCGGCCGCCGAGCGCCAGGAAGCGAAACCCGAGGGGCGCGCCGTTCGCCGGCACGTCGGCGCCGACCGGCGCAGGGCCGCACGCCGCCGCGGCGCCTGCCGCGAACAGCGCCCGCAGCAGCGCGCGCCGTTTCATCGTTCGCCGCCGTCCGAGGCGTCGAGCAGCGTGGCGAACGGCACCAGCTCGCTCGGCAGCGCTCGCCCCGCGCGCCGATGATCCAGCACCGCGCGCGCGATCTCGTCGACCACGGGCCGGAGCGGCACCGCCTCGAGGCTGGCTCCCTCGATCGAGAGGCCCTCGAGCGAGCTCGCGTCACGCCCCACCAGCGGCTCGTGGCGCACCCAGACGAACCCTTCGCGGGCGCTCACGCGGCACGAGACCTCGTGCACGAAGTCGAGGTAGAGCGGCAGGACGAGCACGACCACGACGTCGCCGCCGGGGGTCGTCCCGCGCAGCGCTCGCGCCGCACCGCGCCCGACGGCGTCGGCAGGCGCCTCGCCCATCGCCGCCTCGATGCGGGCGCGCCGCTGCTCGTCGTTCTCGACGCCGAGCAGCGGGGCGTACAGCGCGATGCGAGGGACATCGACGCAGCGCGCGTCCTCGTCGAGGGCGGCGAGCCAGAGGTCGCGCCCAGCAGCGTCGAGCGCCTCGTAGGCGAACGCGGCCGAGAGCGCCGCCTCGGAGTCGGTCGCGAGCGCGACGAGCCACGAGCGCCACGCCGCGAGCGAGCGCGCGTCGATCGGGCTCGATTCGCTCGGCGGCGTCACCGGCGGCACGGTACCCGCGTGCTCGGGCCCCCGCAACGCGCGAGGTCAGGCCGAAGCCGCGTCCGCGTCGAGGCGCGCGCCCAGCTCGCGGCACAGGTCGGCGATGAGCTCGTCGACCTCGCGCTCGCGACCGCACGGGGCGGCGAGCGTGAGGTCGCCGCCGCGCTCGGCGAACACGCAGGCGAGCCCCTCGCTCGCCTCGATGACGCCCTTGAGGAAGACGACCTCGCGCGCCTCGATGCGCACGCGTCGGACGAACATCCCCTCGCCGAGCAGAGGGGCCACGGCGCGCCTGGGGCTCGCCCCGGCCGACGAGGCGACCGCGGCGGTGATTTCGGGTGCGCGAGGGACGGGCATCGGTGGACCAGGCGACGTACGATAGCGCCCCATGTCACCCGACGTCGACGACGCGGTCCCGGGCCTGCCGCCGATCGACGGCGACGAAGGCGAGGCTCCTGCCGTCGAGGAGGACGACCTCGACGTCGAGGAGCAGGACCGCGCCGGCCTCGACGACGCCGAGTCCGGAGAGCTCGACACGGGCAGCAGCCTGGACGCCGAGCCCGTGGCCGTGACCGACGACGACGACGGCGCGACGGACATCGGCGACGTCGGCGCCGAGCTCGCCGAGGGCCCCGTCACGGCGGCGGGCGACGACGCGCCGGGCATCGAGCTCCCGGAGGACGAGGACTTCCTGCCGGAAGGTACGTCGCACGACGACGCAGCCGAGGGCACCTCCGACGTATCCATCGACATCGACGAGTCCGAGCTGCCGCCGATCGACGACGACGGAGGCGAGTTGGGGGACGAGGCGGTCGCGGCGCTGCCGATCGAGGTGGGCGTGGACGCCGCGGGCCCGTTGCGCTGGGCCGACGCGGCGTTCGAGGTGGCGGGCGAGCCGGCCGCCCTCGAGGGGCTGCGAGGCGGAGCGATCGTCTCGCTCGCGCTCGACGCCCGCGAGGCGGGCGGCTCGGTGTTCGTCTCCACCGAGCGCGGTGGCCTCTTTCGCTCGCGCGACCGCGGCACCACCGTCGAGCCGGCCGCCGGCTGGCGCGCGCACATCGCCCCCCCGCCCGAGGGGTCGCGCGTCGCGGGCCCTGCGCTGGCCACCGGCTCCGGGACGCTCGCGGTGCTCGCCGAGACGGGCCGGGTCGCGACGAGCCTCGACGGCGGCGATCAGTGGGACGGCCCGCTCGAGGGCCCCGACGCGCGCGCCATCGCGATCGATGACGCGGGCACGCTCTACCGGCTGACCTTCGCGCCGGGGCGCGCCGCGCTGGTCGCCGCCGACGCCTCGGGCGGCGCGCGGCTCGTCGCGCTCGAGCCCTTCTTCGCCGCGCTCGACGACGACGCTGGGCTCGCGCTCGCGGTCTCGGGGCGCGCGATCGCCATCGCGAGCGAGCGTGGCGCGTGGGTCTCGCGCGACGGCGGCGAGCACTTCGCCCCCCTCACCGGCTCGACGGGCGCGCGCTGCATCGCGTTCGAGGGCAAGAGCGACGACGCCGCTCTGCTCATCGCCACGCAGGGCGAGGCGCACGACGCGACCCTGCTGCTGCGCGCGCGCCCGGGCGAGGAGCCCGTGGTCGTCTCCGACCTGGCAGCCGCGGTGGCCGCGCGCGGAGAGCAGCACGTGGCCCCGTCGGCGATGGCCTGGGACGACGTTCGAGGCGTCGCCTGGGTGGCGCTCGGCGCGCGCGTGCTCGCCCTCCGCCCGCCGCTGCGCGCCGGCGCGGCGTGAACCTCCGGCGCCCGCGTCGCAGCCGTCAGCGCACGAACGCCGCGTGAACGGCCTGCGTCGTGCGCGCGACGTCGGCGGCTGCGACCACCGCGGCGATGCGCAGCGGCCCCGACGAGAGCGCGCGGGACGCGACGCCGAGCGCCGAGAGCGTCGCGAGGAAGCGGTGCAGCGACTCGTGCGTCGCCGACAGGCCGTCGCCCACGACGCTCACCGACGCGAGCCCTTCGTCAAGCTGCACGCCTGGGCCCGCGCCATCGACGAAGAGGGCGCGCGCGCGCGCCCAGTCCGGCACGTTGAGCAGGGGCAGGACGAACGTGCCGCCCGAGGGCCCGAACGCCACCTCGTCCAGCGCGAGACCGGCCTCGCCGGCCGCGGCGACGACGCGCCCGAGATCGACCGACGCGGCCAGGTGGCCGAGCACGAGGTTCGACTCGGAGACGACGGCGCGCACGCGCCGCTCGCTCTCGCCCGCGACGGTGCGCACCACCGTCTGGCGAGGCGCGGCCGCGGCGTCGTTCCAGTCGTCGGAGGTCGCCCGCGCGTAGATCGCGATCTTCGCCCGCCGCGCCCACTCGACGGCCTGCGCGTTCAGCACCTTCGCGCCGCACTCGGCCATCTCTTGCAGCACCGCGTGGTCGATCTCGGGAAGGTGCACCGCGTCGGGCACCACGCGCGGGTCGGCCGAGTAGACGCCGTCGACGTCGCTGTAGATCTCGCATCGCTCCGCGTCGAGCGCCGCGGCGAGCGCGACGGCGGTCGTGTCCGACCCGCCGCGCCCGAGCGTCGTGATCTCGCGCCGGTAGCTCATGCCCTGGTAGCCCGCGACGATGACGATGCGCCCCCGAGCCAGCTCGTCCTCGATGCGGTGCGGGCGCACCTCGAGGATGCGCGCGTCGAAGTGCCGGTCGTTCGTGATGATGCCGCTCTGCGAGCCGGTGAACGAGATCGCGTCGAGGCCGCGCGCCTGGATGGCGATCGACAGCAGCGACATCGACACGCGCTCGCCGGTCGACAGCAGCATGTCGAGCTCGCGACGCGGGGGCTCGGCCTCGCCCGACGCCTGACGCGCGAGCGCGAGCAAGCCGTCGGTCGTCTTGCCCATCGCGGAGACGACGACGACTACGTCGTGGCCCGCGCGGCGCGTCGCGACGACCTTGTCGGCGACCTGCCCGATCTTGGTGACGTCCGCGACCGACGAGCCCCCGTACTTCTGCACGACGATGGACATGCCGAGCGCGCTACCACGCGCCCTCGCGCGCGGGCAAAAACCAGGCGCTCAGAGCCCGGTCGCGGCTGCCTCGTAGAGGTCGGCCTCGTCGTCGTTGCCGGCCTCGCGCGCCGCCTGCGCGAGCCGCTCGAGCACCGCGCGACGGCGCGGCAGCAGCTCGCCGCGCTCGTCGGCTCGGGCGTCCTCGAGCCTCGCCGAGAGCAGCGCGAACAGCTCCAGATCGCGACCCAGCCGCCCGAGGGCGTCGGCGAGCGCGAGCGTCGCCGGCCGGTCCGAGGGGTTGGCCCGCACCCGATCGACCAGGCGCTCGACGAGCGCCTCGTCGTGCTCGCCGGCGACCTGCTGGGGCGCAGCCTCGTCGTGCGGGGCAGGCGGCGGGAGACCAGGCTCCTCCGCGCTCGGCGGCGGGTGGTGGAGCGCTGCCGCGGGCGGGTGCGCGGGGCGCTCGCGAGCACCTCGCTCGTCACGCGCCACGCGCGAGGCGCAGGCGCGAAACGCAGCCGCGATGCTCGCGTCGCGCGGCGCGAGGCGCAGCGCCACGGCCAGGTGGCGCTCGGCGGCGCGGGCGTCCCCCTCGTGATCCAGCTCGAAGCGCGCGGCCTCCGCGAGCCACGCGGCCGCCGCGTCCGGTGCGACGTCCGGGGTGAGCTCGACGGTGTCGCGCATGCGCCCCCAGGCGAGCGACGCGCCCGCGAGATCGCCCAGCTCGCCGCGCCAGCGAGCCTCGAGCGCGCGCGCCTCGACCGCCTCGGCGCAACCGAGCGGCACCGAGCGCGCCCGCGCGATGGCCGCGGGGCGGTCGTTGGCCACGCTCGCCAGGGCGCGCGCGAGCACCAGCACGAGGTCGTGCTCGACGAGCCCCTGGCGCGCGCCCAGCTCGACCGCGCGCGCGAGCAGGTCGAGCGCTCGCCCGGCCCGCCCCGCTGCGAGCAGGCTTCGCCCGAGCCCCGCGAGCGCGCGGCCCCCTTCGGGGCGGTAGCGCAGCGCGCGCTCGAACCACGCCACCGCGCGCGCCTCGTCGCCTCGCGCGAGCACGGCCTCGCCCGCGCGGCGCC
>CAITLX010000183.1 GCA_903893335.1 uncultured delta proteobacterium
ATCGGCAAGGCCGACGGCAACGACGGCTACCAGTTCATCGAGCGCGCCGTGTGGGTCCGCTCGCTGTCGGTCGAGTACTTCGTCGGCATCGACGGCATCTCCATCTCGATGGTGCTGCTGACGGCGCTCATCTCGTTCGTCGGCGTCCTCGCGAGCTTCTCGGTGACCAAGCAGCTCACCGGCTACTTCGCGATGTACTGCCTGCTCGTCACCGGGATGATGGGCGTGTTCGTCTCGCTCGACCTCTTCCTCTTCTACGTGTTCTGGGAGGTGATGCTCCTGCCGATGTACTTCCTCATCGGCGTGTGGGGCGGGCCGCGCAAGGAGTACGCGGCCATCAAGTTCTTCCTCTACACGCTGGCCGGCTCCGTCTTCATGCTGCTGGCGTTCATCGCGCTCTACTACAACGCCGACCCGACCTTCCTCATCGACGGCACGGCGGTGCGCCACACCTTCGCCATCCCCGAGCTGATGCGCGTCGACTACGTGGGCAAGGATCTCACCATCCTCGGGCTGAGCCTGGTCAAGGTCTGCTGGGTCGCGCTCTTCGTCGGGTTCGCGATCAAGATCCCGATGTTCCCCTTCCACACGTGGCTGCCCGACGCGCACGTCGAGGCCCCCACGGCCATCAGCGTCATCCTCGCCGGCGTGCTCCTGAAGATGGGCACCTACGGCATCCTGCGCATCAACTTCGCCATCCTCCCCGAGGCCACCGCGTGGGCCGCGCCGGCGATGGCCGCCTTCGGCACGGTCAACATCCTGTACGGCGCGTTCTGCGCGATGGCGCAGGAGGACCTGAAGCGCCTCGTGGCCTACTCGTCGGTGAGCCACATGGGCTTCTGCCTGCTCGCGATGGCCTCGCTCACGCCGACGGGCATCGAGGCCTGCGTCGTGCAGATGTTCAACCACGGCACCATCACCGCGATGCTCTTCACCCTGGTCGGCGTCATCTACGACCGCGCGCACACCCGCGAGATCGGCAAATTCGGCGGCCTCGCCAAGGAGATGCCCCTCTACACGGCCTTCACCGGCTTCGCCTTCATGGCGTCGCTCGGGCTGCCGGGGCTCAGCGGCTTCATCGGCGAGGTGCTCACCTTCCTCGGCGCGTTCCCCGTCTACCGCGTCATGACGATCCTCGCCGCGACCGGCGTCATCGTCACGGCCGCCTACCACCTCTGGGCCTTCCAGCGCATCTTCCTCGGCAAGTTCCGCGAGGAGTGGCGCACCAGCCACTACCTCGAGGGCTCGGGCGGCGTCTTCCCCGAGATCAACCTGCGCGAGATCGCGACGCTCGTCCCGCTCGCCCTCCTCGTGCTGGTGCTCGGCTTCTGGCCGAAGCCGCTGCTCGCGCTCGTCGACCGTGGGGTCGTCGATCTGTTCAACATCGTCAGCCCCTCGGGCCCGACGCAGGTGGCGATCGTCGACGCGGCCTCGCGCGTCGTCGCCCTCGCTCGCTGACGCTTGGACGCTGGAGCCACCATGGGCGCCCCGCTCGTGCTCGACAACGTCCAGAGCCTGCCGTTCATCGGCCCCGAGCTCACGCTCGGCGCGGGCATCCTCCTCTTGCTCGTGTGGGAGCTCGTCGCCCACGGCGCGCGCAAGCGCGTCGGGCTGCTCGCCATCATGTTCGCCACGCTCGGCGCGGCGGGCGCGCAGGCCGCGTTCGCGCTGGCGCACGACGCGCCGGCCGTGTCCTTGTTCGGCGGCCTGCTCGCGAGCGACGGCTTCGCGCACGTCTTCCGCGTGCTGTTCGCCTTCGTCACGGCGGTGGTCGCGCTCTACGCGGCCCCCGTGCGCGCCGACGACGCGCTGCCGGGCAAGCGCTCGACCGGCGAGATGTACCTCCTGCTGCTCACCGTCGCGCTCGGCCTGAGCTTCATGGCGATGAGCCGCCACCTGCTCATGATCTACCTCTCGATCGAGATCGTGAGCGTCATCTCGTTCGTGCTCGCGGCCTTCTCCATCGACGACAAGAAGAGCTCCGAGGGCGCGCTCAAGTACGTCATCTACGGCGGCGTCGCGTCCGGCATCATGCTCTACGGCATGAGCTGGCTCTACGGCGCGACGCAGTCGCTCGCGCTGCCCGAGATCGGCGCGCGCGTCGCGGCGATGAGCGCGGCGCAGCACGGCGTGCCCCCCGTCGTCTTCCTCGCGACCGTCTGCATGCTCGCGGGCTTCGGCTACAAGATCAGCGCCGCGCCGTTCCACATGTGGACGCCCGACGTCTACGAGGGCGCGCCGACGCCGGTCACGGCGTTCCTCTCGGTGGGGCCCAAGGCCGCCGGCTTCGCCGTCCTCGTGCGCTTCTTCGCCGAGGCGCTGCGCGCGACGGGCTCGCTGCACGCGAGCCCCTGGCCGCTCGTCGCCGGCGTCCTGGCCATGCTCACCATGACGGTCGGCAACCTGTCGGCCATCGGCCAGGACAACGTCAAGCGCATGCTCGCCTACTCGAGCATCGCGCACGCGGGCTACATGCTGCTCGGCTTCGCCGTCTTCTCGACGACGGGCACGGCGGCCATCGTGTTCTACGCGCTGACCTACTGCCTGATGAACCTCGGCGCGTTCCTCGTCGTGCTCGCGCTCGCCGAGCAGAACGGCGGCGACGAGAGCGTCGGCGCGTTCCGCGGGCTCGGCACGCGCGCCCCGGTGCTCGCGGCGTGCATGGCCGTGTTCCTCTTCTCGCTGACGGGGCTGCCCCCCTTCGCCGGCTTCGTCGGCAAGTTCTACCTGTTCGCGGCGCTCGTGCGCGGCGGCGGCAACTTCACCTGGCTGGTCGCCACCGTCGGCGTGCTCAACAGCGTCGTCTCGCTCTTCTACTACGCGCGCGTGCTGCGCTCGATGTACCTCACGCCCGCCGGCGCGAGCGACGCGCCGGTCGTCGTCGCGCGTCGCCACACCGCGACGGCCATCGCGCTCGCGGTGCCGACCGTGGCGCTCGGCGTCTACTGGGCGCCGCTCTACGACTTGGTCGCCCGCACCGTCGGCATGGTACCGTGAGCGCCATGTCGCACGACGCCCACGGCGAGCACGCAGCGTTCGACCCCGAGGCTCCCGACCCGCCGCTCGCGGCCGACGAGCCCCCGACGCCGCGCTGGCTCCCCTGGCTCGGCGCCGCGCTCTTCCTCGCAGCGGGCGCCGCGTCGGCCGTCTGCGGAAGCTGCCCCTGCGGCGCGTGCGGCACCGCCGGGCACGCCTCGGTCGCGGCCGCGCCGTAACAGCAACAGCGCTCGGTCGTCGCCGCGCCGTAGAGAGAAGCGCGCTCGGTCGCCGCCGCGCCGTAAGAGAAGTCAGCTCGGCAGGCCGAAGCGCGCGGCGTTCTCGCGCAGGAAGGCGACGTAGGCCTCGGGCTCGAGCCGCGGCTCGATCTCGCCGGCCTCGACCGCGGCGGTCAGCCCGCGCATCAGCACGCCCACCTGCGGCGAGGGGGGGATGCCGAGGTCCTTCATGAGCAGGTTGCCGAGGCCCGTCGGCAGCGGCGGCTGCTTGGCGTCCTCCTCGGCGAGGGTGCGGATGCGCTCGGCGAGATCGCTGATCTGCTCGAGGCCGCGGCGCTTCTTCTCGGGGCGCTTGGTCGTGATGTCGGCGCGCGAGAGGCAGAGCAGATCGTCGAGGCTCTCGCCCATCTCGCGCGCGAAGCGGCGCACGGCGCTGTCGGTCCAGCTCGGGTCGTACTGGTTGGCGCGCAGGTGGTGCAGGATGAGGAAGCGCACCGTGCCGCGCAGCGCCACGTCGCGCTGGAAGAGCCCGACGCGCCGCTCGAGGCGGTCGAACATGCGCGCGCCGACCTCGGCGTGCCCGAAGAAGTGCACCTCGCCCGACGGCGAGATGGACCGCGTCTTGACCTTGCCCACGTCGTGCAGGAGTGACGCCCAGCGCACCTCGAGGCGGGGCACCGACTGCCGCACGACCTGCTTGGTGTGCTTCCACACGTCCTTGTGGCGCCACTCGCCGTCGCCGAAGCCGACCAGCGCGTGCACCTCGGGCAGCAGCGTGTCGAGCGCGCCGCAGACGAGCAGGGCGTCGAGCCCCCCCTCGGGGTCGTGACCGATGAGCACGCGGTCGAGCCGGGAGCGCACCTCGGGCAGGTGCTCGGCGAGCACCGCGCGCCACGTCTCGGGGGGCACGACGATGACGGGGCGATCGGGGGCGCCAGCCTCGGAGGCCGCGACCGCGCGGTCGAGCGCCTCGAGGACGAGGTCGGTCCCCGCGGGGGCCGTGGGGGAGGGGAGGGGCGCCCGCATCGGTTCGTGGTACCTACCCCATTTCATGCCCCGAGGTGCACCGTTGCTGGCCCGGCTGCTGCCGATCTTGGCCGTCGCGCTCTCCCCCCTGCTCGGCGGCTGCCCCGGCACGGTCGAGCGGCTGGACAGGCTCGAGCCCGACGCCGAGGCCCCGCCGGTGCAGCTTCCGGTGCCGCTGCGCCTCGTCGACTACAACGCGCACGATCTGTTCGACGACCACCTCGACGCCGCCGAGCCCGTCGTGACGACGGTCGAATACGCGGCCAAGGTCGCCGCGGTGGGCGCCGTGCTGGCGTCGCTCGGCGGCGACGTCGTGGTGCTGCAAGAGGTGGAGAACCTGCGCGTGCTCGACGCCCTGGCCGACGGCCCGCTGGCGACGCTC
>CAITLX010000184.1 GCA_903893335.1 uncultured delta proteobacterium
CGAGAAGCACCTGACGATGTCGCGCGCGGACGCGGGCCCCGACAGCTCGTTCTCGCTCGAGCCCGCGGAGTTCGAGGCGATGATCCGCTCGGTCCGCACCGTCGAGCGCGCGCTCGGCGAGGTGCGCTACGGGCCGAGCGAGCGCGAGCAGCAGAGCCGCAAGTTTCGCCGCTCGCTCTTCGTCGTCGCCGACGTGCGCGCCGGCGACGTGCTGAGCGACGCCTCGGTGCGATCGATCCGCCCCGGCCACGGCCTCGCTCCCAAGCACCTCCCCGAGGTGCTCGGCCGGCGCGCAGCCATCGACATCGCGCGCGGCACCCCGCTCGCGTGGGACCTGCTGGCCTGAGCGTCCGCGCTCGGCTCGTCACCGCATCCGGTCGCCGACCACGTTCAGGCGACCGCGGCGACCGGCACGCGTCACACCGCGATGCCGAACTGAGTGGCCAGCTGCCGGGCGTCGGGGAGCGTCGGGGCCGCGACCGCGGCGAGCTTGGCCTCGATGCGCGCCTCGGACGTGCGGCCCGCGTCGAGGTAGGCCCTCGCCAGCTCGACATGCAGCGGAGCCCCGAGCGGGTCGCGGTAGCTGCGCACGCGCTCGAGCGCGGCCACGCCCACCTCCGCGACGCGCGCCTCGCGGGCGAGGACCGCCACGCGCGAGGCGACGGCCAGCGAGTCGGGCGCGAGACGGCTCGCCGCGCGCCAGGCGGGTAGCGCCGCCTCGATCGACCCCTCCTCGAGCGCCATCGCCAGAGCGATCGCGGCGCCCGCGTCGCACGGGTCGAGGCGCGTCGCCGACTCCGCCAGCGAGATCGCGTCGTCGTGCCGGCCGATCGCGTGCGACACCCGCGAGAGCCCCGTGAGCGGCCGCGGATCGTCGGGGCCGCTCTCGCGCACGGCGAAGTAGCCGCGGATCGCGTCGTCGCCGTCGCCGAGGGCGAACGCGAGGTCGGCCGCCGCCAGCGCAGCCTCGTGCGCGAGCGCGGGGCGCGAGGAGCCCGCGGCGCGTTGCAGGCAGGCGCGTGCGCCCACGCTGTCGCCGCGCGCGAGGGCGCGCTCCGCTTCGTCGACGGCGCGCGTCGCGTCGTCGTCGACCTTGCGGGCGCTGAGCGCGACGAACGACCCCTCGCGCGTGATCCACGACTCGACGTCGAAGCCGCCGTAGGCGAGCAGCGCGGCCAGCGAGCGAGGGGTGAAGGCCCGGCGCGCGGGGGAACGCAGCGCCTGGGTCGGGTGGGCCGCTGCCTCCGCGACGAAGAGACGCGCCTCCGGCCTCGCCGTCCGCGAGAGCGAGGTGACCGAGCGCAGCGCGTCGGCCACATGCCCGAGCACGTCGATCGCGACGATGCCGTCGAAGCCGGTGAAGGGCAGGTCGCGCTCGAGGCTGGCGCACGTCACGGCGGCCAGGGGCGCCTCGCGGACGGCGAACTCGATCGCCTCGGCGTCCGCGTCGATGCCCACCACCTCGCCGAACGACCGCGCCAGCAGGCGCGCGCCGAGCCCGGCGCCGCAGCCCGCGTCGAGCACGCGCCGCGAGCCCGCGAGCTCGAGCGCCGCCATCTCGTAGAAGGGGCGCGTCGGGGGGGCCTCGGAGACGAGCCCCGGGTACGCCCGCGCGCGCCCCCGCGAGACCTTCACGCGCGCGCCGCCCGAGAAGCGCGCGTAGAGCTGGCCCGGGCGGCCAGCGTCCTCGTACACGGGGTCGCTCGTCGCGGCCTCGCGCGCCGCGGGCGTGGCGGGGAGCGTCGGTAGGGCGTTCATCGCGCCTCGAACACGGTGATCGGCGCCGCGCCCGCCTGCTTCTGGTTCTTGACCACGGTCGCGAAGGCCTCGCGCACCGGCGCCAGGACGCGAACGACCTCGTCGATGGCCGCCGCGTCCCCGCTCCGGCTCGCATACAGCAGCCGCGACAGGGCGAAGTTGTAGAGGCCCGAGAGGTTCGCGCACAGCTGCGGCGAGTGGCGCGGATCGAGCGCCACGAGCAGCTCGCTCAGGATCGCGTGGGCGCGAGAGATCGCCTCGCTGCCGGCGGGTCGCCGCCCGGAGCGCAGCGCGTGCTGCGCCTGCAAGAGGAACTTGAACAGCCCGTCGAACAGCGCGATCAGGATCGCGCCCGGGTCGGACGTGGTGATCTGGACGGCCTGGTAGCGGGTGGCAGCAGCGTACGGCATGCGAGCTCTCCTGATGTCAGCCGGTGGTGGTCGTCTTGAACGTCTGCGTGAGCTGCGAGAGCAGCGCCTGGTTCGCGCCGTAGGCGTTCTCCATCGCGCGGAACTGCTTCTCGAGCAGCGCCTGGTACGCGTCGAGGCGCGTCTGCTCGGTGTCCATGCGCTTCTGCAGGTCGAGCTTGCGCCTCGCCAGCCCGTCGCTGCGCGCGGTGAGCGAACCGGTGCCCGTCTTCGTGACCTCGTCGATGACGCTGGTGAGCGCGTTCATCGCCCCGCCGACGGTCACCCCGGTCTCCTGGCCGAACAGCTTCTCGACCCCGGTCGGGTCCTTCGCGAACGCCTCGCCGAGCTTCGTCGAGTCGAGCGTGAGCGAGCCGTCCTTGTTCACCGTGACGCCCACCGACGACAGCAGCGAGTAGCTCCCCGCGCCCGTGTAGGCCGTGCCCACCTTGCGCGCGAGCGCGTCGGTGATGCGGCGCAGCGACGAGTCGGACCGGAGCACCGGGTTGCTCGCCTTCAGATCGCCGAAGCCGGCCGCCGCGTGCACGGCCCTGACCACGGCGTTGTAGGTGTTGACGACCGTCTGCACCTTCGTCGAGAGCGCGGTGGGGTCGCTCGCCACCGTGACGTCGAGCGGGCTCGTCGTCTTCGCCGTCACCGCGAGGGTGAGCCCCTGGATGGCGCCCACGAACTGGTTGGTGGGCCGCGTCACGCGGAAGCCGTCGACGGTGATCGCCGCGTCGGTCGCGGGCTGCACGGTCGTGAACGCGAGCGCGGTGCCGGTCTCGCCGAGCGTGACGGCGTTGGCCTCGCCCGTGTCGAGCCCGCGCAGCTGCATGCGGTACGTCGCGCCGTCGTAGAACAGCGACGCGGTCACGCGCTGGCCCGCTGCGTTGATCTTCGCGGCGACCTGCTCGAGCGTGTCGCTCGCGACGACGTCGACGGCTGCCGCCGTGCCCGAACCGACCTGGATCGACAGCGTCCCGGCCTGGCCGAGAGCGGTCGACGACGACAGGAAGGTCCCAGAGTAACTGCGCTGCTCGGACGCGAGGCTCTTGACCTCGATCGAGTAGGCGCCCGCTTGCGCGTTGCCGGCCGCCGACGCGACGACCTGCGTGCCCGAGGAGGTCGCGGTGAATGCGCCGACCTCCTGCGCCGTGTCGAGCGCCTGCGTGGCGGTCCGCAGGTTCGAGAGGAGCGTCCCGATGGTCGACACCGTGGAGATGGCGACCGTGACGTTGTCCCGGTCTGCGCCCATCGAGTTCATGTGCGCGGCGTTGGCCGCGAGCAGCTTCTGGACGATGAGCGCCGTGTCGATGCCGGAGGCGAGGCCGCTGAGGCTGACGGAGCTGGTGGTGCTCATGGGCTTGTTCCCTGCGTCGGTTCACTGGGCGCCCCGTCCGTCCGCGGGCCCTCTCCGGGGTCGCCGGCTCGCGCCGTCGGCCCCGGAGAGCGTCCATCGTTCAGCGGAGCAGGCTGAGCGCGACCTGCGGCGAAGCGTTCGCCTGCGACAGCACGGCGATACCCGCCGACTGCAGCACCTGGTTGCGCGACATGGCCGCCGTCTCGGACGCCACATCGACGTCGCGGATGCGCGAGTTCGCTGCGGAGGTGTTGAGGCTGGCCGACTCGATGTTGGACTGCGTGGTCTCGAACCGGTTGACCGCGGCGCCGAAGCGCGAGCGAGCCGTCGAGATCGTCTTGAGCGAAGCGTCGATGGTGTCGAGGGCGGTCTGCGCGTTGGTCGCCGCTCCCGACAGCTTGGTGGCCGTGCCGGTCAGGGTCGAGAGGCCCACGCCGCCGAACGACACGACGATGCGGTCGCTCGCGACGTTGCTGATGCCGACCTGGAAGGTGACCGACGAGCTCGCCGACGCGATGACCTCCTGCCCGTTGAACTTGGCCGAAGTCTGGATGCGCGTCATCTCCGACTGCAGCTGCCCGAACTCGGTCTGGATGTACGAGCGGTCCGTGCTCTGCAGCGAACCGTTCGAGGCCTCCATCGCGAGGTCGCGCATGCGCTGCAACACCCCGGTCATCTCACCGAGCGCGCTGTCCGCGGTCTGGGACATCGAGATGCCGTCACCGGTGTTGCGGCTCGCGACGGTGTACGAGCGGACCTGCGAGGTCATGCTCTCGCTGACGGCGAGGCCGGCCGCGTCGTCGGCCGCGGAGTTGATGCGCTGGCCGCTCGACAGGCGGTTGAAGCTCTGCTGCAGGGCTGCCTGCGTCTTGCTGAGGTTCTTCTGCGCGCCCAGCGACCCGAGGTTCGTGTTGATGATGATTCCCATGACCGTCCTCCTTCTTGGAGCTGTTCGCCACCCTGTGCGGTGGCTTTCCGGAGGCCTCGTTGCCTCTCACCTGGTCGGAACGGTCGTGCTCGGGGAACCTTGAGTGCCTTCCTCGGGGCCGCTCGACGGGGACCGGCCGATGCCGGCCCCCGCCCACTCGCCAATCATGTGCCCACGTCCCATTTCACCCAATGCCGACAGATGAACAAAGGCCGGTGGACGAATCTTCATGCGATAGGGCTTGTTGGCCCCGTCGCTCACCATGTAAATGCCGAACTCCCCCTTGGGATGCTCGATCGTGGCGTAGGCCTCGCCCTCGGGGACGGCAAAGCCTTCGGTAAAGAGTTTGAAGTGGTGAATCAGTTCTTCCATGTTGGACTTCATGGCTTCACGACTCGGCGGCGCAATCTTGTGGTTATCAGTGATAACCGGACCGGGATTGACGCGCAACCAGTCAACGCACTGCTTGATGATGCGGTTGGACTGCTTCATCTCTTCCATGCGCACCAG
>CAITLX010000185.1 GCA_903893335.1 uncultured delta proteobacterium
AACGAAGCGACGACCGGCACCTCGCGCGTCGCCGAGTACCACCGCTCGTCGGCCAACCCCGACGTCGCCGACGTGGCCGAGGTGCGCACGCTCTTCACCGCGCCCCAGTTCTACTCGGCCAACCCGGGGGGCTCGATGGGCATCGGCTACGACAGCAACCTCTACATCGCGCTCGGCGACGGCGACGTCTCGACCAACGCGCAGTCGCTCACCTCGCGGCGCGGAAAGATCCTCCGCGTAGACCCCGGCACGCCCGGCGCGGGCGGCGCGACGGCCCCGCTCGACAACGGCAACCTCACCGGAGGCGACCCGCTGCTGTGGGACTTCGGGCTGCGCAACCCGAGCTTCTCGTTCGATCGGCGGACGCGCGACCTCTACATCGTGGACCGCGCCGCCTCGGGCCTCGCCGGCCGCGACGAGATCGACGTCGAGGCAGCCGGCGCGGGCCGCCGCAACTACGGCTGGCCCTTCCTCCAGGGCAACGAGTGCCTCACAGATTGCTCGACCACGGGCCTCACGCCGCCGACCGTCGAGCACGTCCACGACGCCGAGAAGTGCGGCGCCGTCGCCGGCTTCGTCTACCGCGGCACGGCGATCGGCCCGCTCGAGGGCGCTTACGTCTACGGCGACGCGTGCACCGCGCAGATCTTCTCGGTGGTCTGGTCGGGCGGAGCCGTGCAGCGCTCCGACGAGCTGACCGCGGGCCTCGACTCGACCGCGGAGCTCGGCACGCTCGCGGCCTTCGGCCAGGACGGCCTGGGGGAGCTTTACGCGATGTCGGGCGACGGCAAGCTCTACCGCATCGCCCCGCGCTGATCGCGCCCCCGCCCGCGCCCGCTTGCGCGATACTCGGCGCATGCGCGCTCTCCCCCTCTGGTGTGGCCTGCTCGCGGCGTGCATCGCCGCCGGATGCTCCTCCGACCCCGAGGAGTCGCCGCCTCCGGGCTCCGACGACGCGGGGCCCCTGCCCGACGGCGCGTCCGACGCGGGCGCGGACGCCCCCCCCGCGTGGTGCGACCCCGAGACGGCGCAAGCGTGGACGAAGACCCACGCCCTCACCTCCTGCGCGCTCGGCTGCAGCGCGGCGTGCGGCGAGGCCGCGAAGCCGGCCACCTGCCCCGCGCTCGCAGCGTGGGACACCCTCCCGCACGACTGCGCCGTCACCGCCTGCGGCGACTGGGACGGCACGCGCCCCCCCGTCGTGCAGGGGCGCTGCGAGGCCAGCGTGCCGAGCGGCGAGGCCGTCGCGAAGACGACCTCGACCGGCACCCCCGTCGTGCTGCCCGACGGCCGCCGCTTGCACCCCGCCGGCCACGACGTCGTGTTCGACGACGCGCTGCAAGGCACCTTCCCCGCGCACGCGCTCTGGCTGCGCGGCACCCCGTTCATCGCCGTCAGCGACGTGGGCTACGACGACAACGCGCTGCGCATCGTGGACGCGCGCAAGCTCGCCCTCGGCCAGCAGGCGGTCGCCTCGCAGATCGTCTACGCGCGCCCCGAGTCCCTCAACTACGGCCTCGCCGTCGGCGCGACCGGCACGCTGTACACCGCGAGCGGCGCGCACGAGTCGGTCGTGCGCGCGTACGCGGTCGACGCCGAGGGGCAGGTCACCCACACGCCCGCGCTCGACATCCCGGTCGGCAACGCCGCCAGCGGGGACGCGTTCCCGTCGGGCATCGCGGTCTCGCCCGACGGTCACCGCCTCGCGGTCGCGCAGGAGCGCGACTCGTCGCTGCTCGTCTACAGCCTCGACGAGGGCACCTACGCGCAAAAGCTGTTCGACGTGGACCTCGGCGGCGGCGCGCTCGACCTCTTCGCGGCGGCGTTCGATCCGGCGTCGAGCGACGTCGTCTACGTCACCGAGCGCAACGGCGCGCGCCTCGTCGAGGTCGACCTCGCGCAGAGCCCCCCCGGCGTGCGGAAGATCGCGACCGGCCACCAGCCCACGGAGATGGCGTTCGTGTCGGCGACGCACGTCGTCGTCGCGTCGTCGCTCTCCGATCAGCTCGAGATCGTCGACCGCGCGAGCGCCACCGTCGTCGCGACCGTCGCGGTGGGCTCGGGCTCGACCGTGCACGGCATGGGGCCCTCGGCGCTCGCGTACGACGCAGGCGCGGCCAAGCTCTACGTGACCTTGGCCGACCGCAACGGCGTCGAGGTCTTCGACGTGGCGAGCACGGCCGGCAACGCGCCGACGCTCACCTCGCGCGGCGTGATCCCGACCGCGTGGTGGCCCACCGCCGTCGTCGCCGTCGACAGCGCGGACGACGACTCGTTCGCCGGCTCGCTCGTCGTGCTCGCCGGCAAGGGGCACGGCACGGGCCCCGTCAACGAGCAGGGGGGCAACCTGTGCTGCGGGCTCATCGGCGGGCTCATGCGCGGCAGCGCGCAGGTGGTGCAGCCCGCCGACCAGGCCGACCTCGCGGCGCTCACCGCCACCTGGCAGGCCGACGGCGACGCGAGCGCGCGCGTGGGCGCGTCGGTGGTGTCGTGCGCCGAGGACGCCCCCTACGATTTTCCCGTCCCGCAGACCAACACCGGCGGCCCCTCGACGAAGATCGACCACGTCGTCTTCCTCGTGCGCGAGAACAAGACGTACGACGCGGTGCTCGGCGATCTCACCACGGGCGGCGCCGACGGCGACGCCTCGCTCGTGATGGCCCCGGGCCGCATGGACGCCCTCTGGCCGAACGTGCGCGCCATCGCCAAGACGTTCGCGCACGCCGACAACTTCTACGACGACGCCGAGCAGTCGATCCAGGGGCACTTCTGGACGGTCTTCGGCCGGTCGAGCGACTACACCGAGCGCACCTGGCTCTCCACCTGGGGTCGCGCCACGCGCGGCATCCCCGACCAGGGCGTCGTCGGCGCCACCCAGCCGGTCGAGGGGAGCCTCTTCTCGTGGCTCGAGGCCGGCGGCGTGTCGGCGACCAACATGGGCGAGCTCATCGGCGGCGCGAGCCTCGACAGCGGCTTCGGCATCGTCTCCACCTCGGGCGCGAAGCCCGACACCATCGGCGCCTGCTACCTCGCCGGCCGCGCGCGCGTGGCGTGCGATCTCCCCGCGTTCACCTACGCCTGGCTCGTCAACGACCACACGATGGGCGGCGCGGCGGGGCGGCCCAACCCGGCGCTGATGATCGCGGTCGGCGACGAGGCGACGGGCATGATCCTCGACGCCGTCTCGCACTCGCCGCTCTGGAAGAGCACCCTCGTGGTCATCATCGAGGACGACCCGCAGGACGGCGCCGACCACGTAGACGCGCACCGCTCGCTCGCCGTGCTCGCGTCGCCCTGGATCAAGCGCGGCTACGTCTCGCACACGCACACCGACGTCGCGAGCCTGCACAAGCTCTTCGCGCACCTCTTCGGCCTGCCCTACCGCAACGCCGAGGTGCGCGACGCGCCGCTGCCCTACGATCTCTTCACCTCGACGCCGGACTACACGCCCTTCGCCTACGTGCCGCGCGCGTTCGCCGACCTCTCGTGCAACTCGGCCACGACCGCCGAGGCGCAGGAGGCCGCGTCGCGCCAGTGGGACTTCTCGGAGCCCGACGACCAGCCGGGCCTCTCGGCGCAGGTCTGGCGCATGCTCCGCGCCGGGACGCGCTGAGGTCCGGGCTCCTGCGCGCTCACGCGCGCTGACCTCGACATCGGCCTCAAGCCGACGCGGTCACGCCTGGACTTCGCTCTTCAGGTTCCCCCCCCCCCAACTGCGTCGTCATCGAAGCCGTAGTGCTTCACGTCGCACGCGGGACAGAGGCCGTGGCTGAAGATCGCGTCGCTGCGGTCCGAGATGTAGTGCTCGAACTGCTCCCACGCGCCCTCGTCGTCGCGGATCTTCTTGCAGTACATGCACATCGGGAGGATCCCCGACAGCGCCTTCGCGCGGCTGAGCGCCTCGCGCAGCTCGGCGACCAGTCGCTCGTTCTCGGCGACGGCGGCGCGCAGGGCGTCCTCGCGGTGCTTGCGCTCGGTGACGTCCGCGAAGGTGCTCACCACGGCGAGCGGCGCGGAGAAGCCCGACGCGCCTCGCTCCGGTCGCACGGGCTCCGACGAGATCGCGATCCACCTCGTGGCGCCGTCGCCGCCGGGGATGCCCATGAGCACGCCCGAGAGCGGGGCGCCGGTGCGGGCCGTGACCATCGCCGGGTGGTCGTCGCCGCCGAACGGCGTGCCGTCCTCGCGCAGGGCGCGCCAGCCCGCGTCGATGGGCAGACGCCCCGATAGCTGCGCTGCCGACAGGCCGAGGATGCGCTCGGCGGCAGCGTTGCAGGTGACGAACCGCCCCTCGGCGTCTTGCAGCACCACGCCGTGCGCCATCGTCGCGACGATGGCCCGCATCCGCAGGTCGCCCTTGCTCGGCGTGCCCTTGGGAGTCTTCCGCGTGGAAACGATGCGCATTGCTGGCAGTTCCTCATCTCCCCCCAAGTTTCCGACCGTCTTGCCGGATTTTCACGGATACTAGGTTCTCCAGCGGCCGAAGGCTTGCCGCATCTTGTCTCATCGACGCCCTGCGCAGATGGTGCGCGCGGCTAGCCCTGTCCGTCGGCGCCGTCGTCGCCCTCACCTGCGAAGTGCTCGGCCTCGCACTCGGGGCAGAGGCCGTGGCTGAAGACGATCTCGCTGCGGTCCGAGAGGTACTTCTCGAAGCGCTCCCACGCGCCCGCGTCGTCGCGGATGCGCTTGCAGAACATGCAGATGGGGAGGATGCCCGAGAGCCCCGTCGCGTGGCGAAGCGCCTCGCGTAGCTCGGCGACGAGTCGCTCGTTCTCGGCGAGGGCGGCGCGCAGGGCGTCCTCGCGCAGCTTGCGCTCGGTGACGTCGGCGAAGGTGCTCACGACGGCGTAGGGCGCGTCGAGGCCAGCCGCGTCGAGCGCAGCGCGCAGCGGCTCGGACGACACCGCGATCCACTTCGTGGCCCCTTGGCCGTCGGGGATGCCCATGAGCACGCTCGAGAGCGGGAGGCCGGTGCGGGCGGTGACCAGCGCGGGGTGGTCGTCGCCGTCGAACGGCGTGCCGTCCTCGCGCAGCGCCTGCCAGCCGGGGTCGATGGCCTCGCGCCCCGATAGCTGCGCCGCCGACAGGCCGAGGATGCGCTCGGCGGCAGCGTTGCAGGTGACGAACCGCCCGTCGGCGTCCTGGAGCATCACCCCGTGTGCCATCGAGCCGACGATGGCGCGCGTGCGCATCTCGACGCTGCCGGAGCTGGGCGCCTCGAGGTCTTGCTGGGAAACGAAATGCCGCATCGTCCCTCCTCGCGCGCGCAGGCTGTGGCCCGTTCAGCGCGCAACCCTTCCTACCACGGCTTTCCGTTTTATGTCTCTTTGATCGCGTTGGCCCGTCTTCGCTCTATGGCTCTTTCTCTCGTGTCTCCCATGAACCGCGATTGCCAACAGGTGCGTCGGGGGCGGCTCCCGGGCGCCGGACGCACCCTCGCCTCGACGTCGCAGGGCGACGCCTCGTGCGCGGGGCGGTCGCGCTCAGAACCGCGGAAGCTGCGGTAGCCCGGGGAGCTGCGGCAGGGGCAGCGAGCGCAGCGCCGACTCGAGCTGCGCGCGGGGGATCTCCCCCTGCTCGTCGACGGCGTAGTCGTCCTCTTCGATCGCGAAGGTGCGCGTGCCGGTCACGTCGGCCTTGCCCGCGAAGCGGTACGGGATCGGCGCGCCGCCGAGCGCCTCGCCGAGGAGCGCGAGCGCCGTCTGCGCCGGGACGTTGACCGGCACCGAGACGGCCGTCGTCTGCTTCGAGGGGAGCCACACGCCGTTGCCCTCGGCGCGGAACTCGACCGGGATCGCGTAGCGCGAGGCGAGCACCGTCTGGCCGCGCACCGCGCGCACCGCGACGTCGTAGCCATTGGGGTTGTACACGTCGAGCACGACCGTCATCTGCACGGCGACCTGCGGGGGCCACCCGAGCTGAACGCCGCGGATCTCGGCGTGGTTGAGCTTGACCGTGGGCTTGCTCACGCACGCCGACGACGCGAGCGCGAGCAGGCCGAGGGCGACGAGCAGGGGGCGAAACATCCTCACGCTTTGTTTCGTACCACGGGGCAGCGCGAGCCGCCCCTCGGCGCGATGGGGCTCGTATGTCCGAGAGAATTCGCACCGCGCGCACCTGATACGCGCACGAAACATGGGGGACACGAGCCGCGCGCTACCACCCAACCTAGGTGCCCGAGGTTGGGCTCCCCAGGGAGTGCGCGGCGGCGAATGAAGACGACACACCGGCGACAGACCCAGCAGCGCGGCGAAGGCTCGCTGGGGTGCGCCGCGCCTGCACGGGGAGAGCCCTCTCGCGCTGAATTGGGTTCGTGGAGCACGTGAGCAAGGAGAAAGTCATGTCGG
Organism: uncultured delta proteobacterium; assembly: GCA_903893335.1. GTDB lineage: Bacteria > Myxococcota_A > Polyangia > Polyangiales > Polyangiaceae > CAITLX01. The sequence goes on from CAITLX010000185.1 coordinate 6,348, forward strand.
AGCGTTGGATCAAGCGGTTCAAGGACGAGAATGTGCGTCGGGTGTTCGCGGCCATGATCGCGAGCAAGCTCGTCGGCGTGGTCGCGGTCCTGCTCGCGATGAAGGCGCTCGAGGCCTACTTCTCGACGCCGGCGCTCGCCGACGAGGCCGTCGCCGAGGCGCCGGCCTACATCAACCCGATCAACACGACCTGGACGCTCATCGCGGCGTTCCTCGTGTTCTTCATGCAGGCGGGCTTCATGGCGCTCGAGGCCGGCTTCGCCCGGACGCGCGAGACGGTGAACATCCTGCTCGAGGGCATCGTCGACACCTGCCTCTGCGGGCTGCTCTTCTTCGCCTTCGGCTTCGCCTTCATGTTCGGCTCGGGCAACGGCTTCATCGGCAACCAGTTCTATTTCCTCCAGGGCGCCCCGGCGACCTTCGGAGCGACCGGCGTGCCGATCCTCGCCTTCTGGCTCTTCCAGTTCGCCTTCGCCGACACGTGCAGCACCATCACCTCGGGCGCGATGGTCGGCCGCACCGGCTTCGTCGGCGATCTCCTCTACAGCGTCGGCGTCAGCGGCTTCATCTACCCGATCATCGGCCACTGGGCCTGGGGCCCCGACGGCTGGCTCAACACGATCAAGCCCGCCGCGTTCCACGACTTCGCCGGCTCGACGGTCGTGCACACCATCGGCGGCATGGTCGCCCTCGCCGGCGCCATTGCCCTCGGCCCGCGCCTCGGCCGCAAGTTCAAGCGCGACGGCGGCGGAATGCCCCCGGGCCACGACATGGTCATCGCCTCCATCGGCGGCGTCATCCTCTGGTTCGGGTGGTACGGCTTCAACCCGGGCAGCACGCTCTCGGCGATGGACACGCAGGGCATCTCGCGCGTCGCGGCCAACACGACGCTCGCGGCCTGCGCCGGCGGCCTCTCGGCCCTCTTCTACGTCTACCCGCGCAACAAGGTCTGGGACTGCGGCATCACCGTCAACGGCTTCCTCGCCGGCCTCGTGGCGATCACCGCGCCCTGCTACTGGGTCACGCCGCCTGCGGCCATCGCGATCGGCGCCATCGCCGGCGTGCTCGTCGTGCTCGCGGTCGACGCGCTCGAGTGGCTGCGCATCGACGACCCGATCGGCGCGGTCCCGGTGCACGGCGTGTGCGGCATCTGGGGCACGCTGAGCCTCGGCCTCTTCGCCTGTGGCAAGTACGGCGCGGCGACCCCGACCGGCGCGGACGACTCCGCGGCGGCCGTCGTCACCGGCCTCTTCTACGGCGGCGGCTGGTCGCAGCTCATCGGCCAGGCCATCGGCAGCGCGGTCGTGACCGTGGCCTCGCTCGGCGTCGGCCTCGTGCTCATGTACGCGGTGAAGGCGACCGGCACGCTGCGCGTCTCGAGGGAGGGCGAGCTCGAAGGGCTCGATCTCCACGAGCACGGCGGACCGGCGTACCCCGAGCTGGGCGGCTCGTTCAGCATGGGCCGCATGTCGAAGGAGTGAGCGAGCGGGCCCGCTGGGCCCACGATCGCGCGAGACGGCGTCACCCTCCGGGGTGGCGCCGTTTCGTCGTTTGCGCGTCCGAGGCGCCGCTCGCGCGCCCCCTGCCCTTCGTCCGTAGCGGCGCTCGGGGACAATCCCCCAGCATCGAGCGGCCCGCACCGATCGGAGAGGCCAAAGCCCATGAAGCGTTCGCGACTCGACCTTCCCTTGCTCGTCAGCGCGCTCGCGCTCGGCTCCGCCACCGCCATCGCGGCGTGCTCCTCGTCCGACGACGCCGCCCCGGCGGCGACCCCCGGCGCCGACGCCGGCGCGAACGACGCGGCCACCGAGGCGGGCGACGACGCCGCCGCCGACGCAGGCGACGCAGCCGACGCCGTCGCGTCGTTCTCGTGCGCCGGCTTGCCCACCGCGACGGTCACCTTCGCCCCCGGCGAGGAGCAGGCGCTTCAGGACGCCGTCAACACCCTCGCCGATTGCACCACGGTGCAGCTCGCCGCAGGCACCTTCACGCTCGACAACGCCGTGACCATCCGCGCGAAGGGCATCACCCTCGTCGGCGCCGGCAAGGGGGCCAAGGGGGAGGCCACGGGCACGGCGAGCAGCACGGTGCTCGCCTTCACCGGCGCTGCGGCCAACACCAACGGCCTCGACGTCGTCGGTGACCTCTTCACGGTGAAGGACCTCGCGCTCTGGAACCCGAAGAAGGACGCCGTGCGCATCGAGGCGTCGCACGACGTGAAGATCCAGCGCGTGCGCACCGAGTGGGCCACGGAGAACGAGCCGAGCAACGGCGCCTACGGCATCTACCCGGTCAAATCGTTCAACGTGCTCGTCGAGGAGTGCGAGGCCTACAACGCCTCGGACGCGGGCATCTACGTCGGGCAGACCGTCCAGTCGGTCGTCCGCAACAACATCGCGAAGCAGAACGTCGCCGGCCTCGAGATCGAGAACTGCCGCTTCTCCGACGTGTACGGCAACACCGTGGTGGACAACACCGCTGGCCTCGTCGTCTTCGACCTGCCGGGCAACCCGATCGCCGGCACCGACATCCGCGTCCACGACAACACGGTGACCGGCAACAACCGGGCGAACTTCGCCGCCATCTCGGCGTCGAGCAGCACCGTGAGCCAGGTGCCCGCCGGCACCGGCACCTTCGTCATGGCCTCGCGACGCGTCGAGATGTTCGGCAACACCTGGGCCGACAACGACACGGTGGACGTCGCCGTGCTCAGCGGCCTGGCCATCGAGCAGGACCTCTCGAAGTGGACGCCGGGCGGCGACAACTGGGCCACCTCCGACGTCTACGTGCACGACAACACCTTCCAGGCGGGCACCAGCGGCACGAGCGTGGACGTGGGCCACCTCGACGTGACGCTGCGCCCGCTCGGCGCGCTGGTCGATGCTCTCTACGCGTACGGCGTGTCCACCTCGGCCGTCACCCGCGTCGAGCCCCTCGTGTGGGACGGCATCGACCCGAACCCGCTCGGCGCCACCACCGGGGACAACGGCGCGAAGATCTGCTTCGTGGCCAACACGCTGCCGGTCGGCACCACCTACGCCGTGGCCGATCTCAACTTCATCGCCACCGCCCCCATCCTCGAGTCCGACGCGGGCGACCCCGCCGCGGCGTGGGCGAAGACGGCGCGCTGGGCGCAGGACGGCGCGTCGATCTTCACGTGCGCCGCGTTCAGCCCGGCGCTGACCCCGATCACGCTCCCCTGAGCCGCGTCTTGCCCGATCACGCTCCCCTGAGCGGCACCGTGTCGCCTCGTGCGTGGTGGCCGCTCGCGCCGCTGCTCGCCCTCGTGGCAGGTGGCGGCCTCGGCGCGTGCAGCGACGGGGCGGACGCTGCTGTCGGCTCCGCGCCAGACGACGCGGGCGCGACGGCGGACGCCTCGGCCGACGCGGAAACCGGTGCCGCCGACGCCACCGACGAGGACGCCGCGACGTACGACCCGAGCGCGCGGGTCACCGTCCCGACGATGCTGTCGCAGCTTGGCCTCTTCGCCGGCGGGCCGGGCGCCGGCGGGCAGCTTGCGCCGGCGGCGGGCAACGTCGGGTACGATCTGAGCACCCCGCTCTTCTCGGACTACGCGCTCAAGCAGCGCACCGTGCGCGTGCCGCCAGGCGCGAAGGCGCACTACGACGCGACGGCGGTGCTCGACTTCCCCGTCGGGACGATCTTCAGCAAGACGTTCGCGTTCGCCGCCGATCTGCGCGCGCCCACGCAGGCGGTGCGCGTGGTCGAGACGCGCATCCTCGTGCGGCAGCCCTCCGGCTGGGAGGCGTGGCCCTACGTCTGGAGCGCCGATCAGGCCGACGCGAAGCTCGCGCCGGGGGGCCGCGTGCTGCCCGTCTCGTTCGTCGATGCGAGCGGCGGCGCGGTGTCGTTCGGCTACCTCGTGCCGAGCAAGAACCAGTGCGAGGAGTGCCACCATGTGCTCGACCCTCAGGGGCAACACGTGATGGTGCCGATCGGCCCGAAGGCGCGCTACCTGCACCACGCGCGCGACTACGGCGGCGTCGTCGAGGATCAACTCGCGCACCTCGCAGCGCTCGGCTGGCTCGACGGGCTCCCCGCCTCCGCCGCGATCCCGCGCGCCCCCGACGCGTTCGACCCGAGCGACGGCACGCTCGACGCGCGCGCGCGCGCCTACCTCGACATCAACTGCGCCCATTGCCACAACCCCAAGGGCACCGCGGGCGTCACGAGCCAGCTGTTCCTCGACGCCGCGAGCGCGACGCCGCTGAACCTCGGCGTCTGCAAGCGCCCCGGCTCGGGCGGCAGCGATCTGGGCGGCAAGTTCGA
>CAITLX010000186.1 GCA_903893335.1 uncultured delta proteobacterium
CGCGACGGTCGCGGCGAGCACGGCCCCCTCGCGTCCGCGCGTCGGCCGGGTGGCGAGCAGCAGCGCGGCGGCGGCGCCGAGCGCGTGGGCGAACGCCCAGCCGCCGAGCAGGACCGCGAGCGTGACCGGCGCGCGCGCGAGCAGCGAGGCGCGCGTGCCTGCTCCTGCGAGCAGCGAGCGCGCGACCCAGCGCGCGTAGCGCGTGTCCTCGAGCATCGCGGCAGGTCGCGCGAGCCCCTCGTAGGTGACGTAGTCGGAGCGGTGCACGACCCAGAACGCGAGCCAGCGCGACGCACACTGGCGAAGCTCGTCCGCGCTCGCCCCCGCGCGCGCCGCGTCGTCGTGCCCGGTGACGTCCGCGGCGAAGGCCGTGAGCCGCGCGATGCGCTCGGGGTCGGAGGCCGCGGTGGCGCCCTCGAGCGCGGCGACGACGGCGGGCAGCGCGAAGGTGTCGAGCTCGCGAAGCTCGACCTCGCGCAGCGCCGTCGGCCGCTCGACCCAGCGCTGCACCGCGCGTCGCGCCGTCGCGGGGACGAAATCGACGGCGCGGTTCTGCCAGAAGCGCGACCAGAGATCGACCGCCCGCGCGGGGTCGCGCGCCTCGGCGGCGGGCAGGCCGATGCGGGCGGCGACCGGGGCGAGCGCGAGCGCGACGCGCGCGCGCTGGCGTGGGTCGAGCTCCACCAGCCTCGGCAGGACGTGGGGCAGCGCGGCGCCACCGAGGCGCGCGAGGTCGCTGGCGGAGCGCTCGGCGTAGGCGTCGTCGAGCGCGAGGTGGAGCACCGAGTCCTCGGCGCGCGCGCGCGCATCGCGGGGGGTCTCGTTGAAGAACACCGGCAGGTCGAGCAACCGCTCGCGCACCGCGTCGTCGAGCGCGGCGGGGCCGGTCACGCGCCCCTGATCGGGGGCGAGCGCGAGCAGCCCGAACGCCACCACCGACACGATGGCGAGCGTCGGGAGCGTCGCGAGCAGGCGCCGCAGGATGTGCCTCAGCATCGCGTCTCCCTGGGCACCCCGACGCGCGTCGTCACGACGTGCCTCGGCGTCGCGCCCCGCGGCCGATCAGCGCGGCAACATCGCGTACCCGAGCACGATCGCGAGCGCGACCGCCACGGACACGATGGCGATGACGAGCCAGGCGGGGACCGCCGTGGTCGGGACGAGGTACGGCTCGTCGTCGGAGCGGCGCGCGGAGTCGAGCGGAGCCTCGCCGTCGCGCGCGGCGTCGGCGTCGGCCGGGCGCAGCCCCGTGATCATCGTGTGGGTGACCTTGGACCGGCTCGGCCCGTGGTCGGTGAGCCGCTGGCTCGACGGCGGGATCGACTTCACGTCGGCGCCGAGCTTGGGCTGCTCGAGCCCCTTGAGCGTGACGATGCGACGCTCGGGGTCGGAGGCGCCCGACGTGGGCTCCTCGGGCAGCGAGTACTTGCGGTAGCGCAGGTCGTCGACGCCGTCGGGCTCGGCGAGCGCGGCGCCCTCGAAGGTGGCGACGATGACGGTGATGTTGTCGGGGCCGCCGGCTGCGTTGGCGTTCTCGACGAGCACGCGGCACGCGTCGGCCGGGTCGTCGTTCGAGGCGAGCACCTGGCGCATCTCCTCGGCGCGGAGCACGCCCGAGAGGCCGTCCGAGCAGAGCATCAGCGTGTCGCCGCGGTGCAGGTGCACGTACGTGAGATCGACCTGCACGGTGTCGGCCGTGCCGAGCGCCTGCAGGATGATGTTGTTGTGCTCGAAGGTCTCGGCCTCCTCCTCGGTGAGCTGGCCGGCCTCGATGAGCTGGTTGACGAGCGACTGATCGCGCGACACCTGCACCAGGCGCGAGCCGCGCAGGACGTACGCGCGGCTGTCGCCGACCTGGGCGACGAAGAGGTGGTCGTCGAGCAGCGCGGCGACCGTCGCCGTGGTGCCCATGCCGCGCCGCGCGCGGTCGAGCTTGGCCTCGGTGAAGATGCGCAAGCCTGCGGCCTCGACGGCCTGCACCAGTCGGCGCGCGAGCTCGTCGCGCCCGACGGCAGCGGGGTCGGCGAGCATCTTCTCGAGGACGATGTCCACCGCGAGCTGGCTCGCGACCTCGCCGGCGGCGGCGCCCCCCATGCCGTCGCACACGGCGAACATGGTGCCGCGCGCGCCGACCTGGTGGTCGAGGGCGCGGTCCTTGATCGGCGCGCCGGTCGTCAGGTCGGCGATGACGAAGTTGTCCTCGTTGTGCTCGCGCAGCTGGCCGACGTCCGTGAGGCCGGCCATGCGGGCTCGCACCGAGCGCATCGTCGCGGGCGGGACCGTGCCGGCGCTCGACTTCTCGGACTGGGCCAGCGCGTCGGTGGCGCCTTCGGGCTGCGCCGGCGCGTCGCTCACCACGAGGGGCACGGTCGCGCCGTCGCGCCCCACGGAGGGATCGACCGGCGTTTCGCTCACGGTTGCGGGCTCGGGCGTGCCCGGCAGGTCGCCGTTCGTCTGGGTCATGAGGGGCGACGGGGGTTCACGGGGGAGGAGGCGAGCGGGTTCGAAGACGGGGCGACGTCGAACCGGAAGAGGTGTTGGCCGATGCGCACGTGGTCGCCGTGGTTGAGCTCGAGGTCGCGGCGGATGGCGACGTACGTGCCGTTGGACGAGCCGAGGTCGTCGAGGATGAACGCCCCGGTGGAAGGCGTGCGGCGAAGCGCCACATGGCGGCGCGACAGGAAGGGGTCGTGGGTGAAGACGATGTCGCCCTGCTCGCGGCCCAGGATCGTCTCGTCGCGGTGCAGGTAGTACACGTTGCGGTCGACCCCTTCGACGGTTCGCTGACAGAGGCGCCCGTGGCGCGGGAGGATGGGTGTCCCGAAGAGGAGCGTGCCGTTTTGCGTGGCGGGGCCGAGGCCCTGCTCCGCGTCGTTCACGACGTCGAACCTTAGCACCTGGAGGCCCACGAGGATCAAGTCGCCGTTCGCGAGGTCGTGCGGCGCGCGCAGGCGGACGTAGACGCCGTTGACCGATCCGAGATCGCGCACGAAGAACTGCTCGCCGCGGCGGTAGATGCGCATGTGCCGCGCGTCGAGGTAGGCGTCCTCGGCGATGCGGACCTGCCCCTCGCGCCGCCCGATGTCGGTCGAGTCGCCGACGAGCGGGTAGGCCGCGCCCTCGGCGCCGTCCTTCGCGATGGCCACGAGGCGAGCCTCGGGCCCGACGGCCGACGAGATGGCGACGCTGCTCGATTCGCCCCGCGCCGACGCGGGCGCGAGCGCGCCGTACGGCGACGACGTGTCGGCGGGCCCCGCGAGCGCGAGCGGCGTCTCGGGGCGCGTGGTGCCGCGCTCGTGCAGCACGAACGTGCCGCCGCCCGCGGGCTTGGGCGGGGAGGCCGGCGTGAGGGGCAGAGGGGCCGCGTGCAGCGGTGCGCCGCAGAACTGGCAGTACTGGAGCGTCGCGTCGTTGTCGCCGAAGCAGCGCCCACAGGCCAGCGGCGGGACGGTCGGAGCGGTCGGGGCGACCGGGAGCGGCGCGGGCGCGGGAGCGACTTGGATCGGCGCGGGAGCGGGCGCGACCTGAAGCGGCGCGGGCGCCGGAGCGGTCGCCGGGCTCTGGGCCAGACCGAAGTCGATGGGCCCAGGGCTCGCGGCGCCCTCGTCCGGCATCCGAGCGCCGCAGCTCACGCAGAAGCGGTTGCCGTCGGGGTTCTGCGCTCGGCAGGCGGGGCAGACGGGGGCAGGGCCCGGCGGGGAGAGGTCGAACACGAGGGGCGGCGCCTCGGGGCGGTGGACGGGGGGCGGAGGCGCCGCGGCGGGCACATACGCGCCGCGCGCAGGCAGCCGCTGGCCGCAGTCCTGGCAGAAGACGAAATTGTCCGGGTTCGGCCGGCCGCACTGATCGCAGGTCACGCAACGCGGTAGGGAAGCGACTACCAGGGCTGCCGTCAAGGTGAACCGCCGTGCCCCCCTCTTCGGACCCGCCGCGGCGGAGGCTCACCAGTCGAGCGTGTCGCGCTGTTCGAGCCCGAGCTCGAGCCCGAAGAACTGCGCGACGCCGGTGTCACGCGACTGGCCCGCGGCGTCGAGCCACCCACGCACGAGCAGGGGGTGCCACGCGACGGAGGTCTGGAGCGACACGCTGGTCGACAGCTCGATCTCGAGGCCGAATCCGAGGCGTCCCGACGCGGCGACCGTGTCGACACCCCACTCGTTGCCGTAGACGGCCGCGCCGAGGGCGCCGAGCGCGAAGGGCCACGCTTGCCGGCCGGTGTCCCACCGCATCCGCACCTCGCCGCGCACCTCCTGGAGGATGCCGAGGCGGTAGAGGTTGTTCGCGTCGAGCTTCGCGAACTCGTACGCGCCGCCGATGTAAAAAGGGCGATCCGAGCGGTAGCCGGCCCGCAGCGTGAGCCCGCCTCCGGAGCCGAAGATGCACGGGACGTCCGTGCCGCTCGGGCAGATCGGCCCCGGCTGCAGGAGGGCCTCGTCGGTCAGGGCGACGCCGTAGACCGTGTACCGGTGCCGGACCTCCGACGCGTGCGGCGCCGCAGCGGGCGCGTCGGGGGCCGCGGCGAGCGCCGGTGCGGCGCAAGTCGTGACGAGCGCGAGGGCGATGAGGGCGGTCGGGGCGGACGCGGTCCGGTGCACGGGACAGCATCGTTACGCGTCCGCGGCGCGGGCGTCGAGCGGCGCTCGGGCATCGGCCTTATGCGCGACATGCAGCGAGCCGCTTGACGCGCCGCGTTCGCTTCGCCTAAAGGCGGAACGTCGCACGCGTGGGTGCGAGCAGTCACCTCGCGTGCCGAGCGAAAGCGAATCGACGATGGAGATCTTTCTCGACAAGCGCGCCATCCGCCAAATCCGGCTGTCCGCGCAGGACGCGATCGAGGAGGGCGATACCGAGACGCTCCGCGAGGACGTCCTCGAAGCGTTCACCGAAGAGCAGGTCGAAGAGATCGAGCGGCGCCTCGACAACGGCGACTTCTTCGAGTTCCTCACCGACATGCTCGACGAGTGGAGCGGCGACGACGTCGATGAGCTCTTCGAGCTCATCGAGGCCCAGCTCGCCGACGTCGGCATCGACCTCAAGTACGAGGCCAAGGCGCGCAAGGCCGCCGACGACGAGGACGAAGAGGACGAGCCCGAGGAGGAGGACGACGACGAGGATGACGACGACGACGACGAGGAAGAGGAAGAAGAAGAAGAGGCCGAGTGAGCCGTCGGGCCGCTACCTCGCAGCGCCTCCGAGCGCTTCGAGCACGTAGGCCCGGCAGCGCGTCCCCGGCGGCGGCTTGACCTCGGCGCACACGGCCGCGACGCACGCGGCGTAGCGCGAGGTCGGCAGGTCGCGCACCAGGCGGGCGCCGAGCGAGCAGGCAGCGGCTGCGTCGCCCTCCTCGCGCGCGAGCCGGGCGGCGTCCCACAGGGCGTCGTCGCAGAGGCGCGACGCCGGAAACTCGTCGTACACGCGCGCGAGCTCGCGGCGGGCGCCCGCGCGATCGTGGAGCGCGTCGCGCAGCAGCCGCGCGAGGCGAAGCTGGGCCTCCGGGAAGCGGGGGCGATCGTAGCTGCCGCCGAAGGTCGAGGGCTCGCGGACGCGGAGCATCTCGCGCAGGTGCTCGGCGGCGCGCTCGGGGCGTCCGAGGTGCTCCTCGGCGTCGGCGGCGTGCCAGAGCGCGTCGTCGAAGAGCGCGCCGAACGGGTAGGGGTGCCGCTCGGCGCACGCGAGCCACCCGGCGAGCGCGCCCTCGGCGTCGCCGCGAGCCTCGAGCAGCGTGGCTCGCCCGTAGCGCAGCGTCTCGTCGAGCTCGCTCGACGCGAGGCGGACGAGCAGGGAGTCGTAGAGCGCGAGGGCCGCGGCGTCGCCTGCCGCGTCGCGGGTGTACGACACGAGCCGCGCGAGCGCGCGCGGCGCGTGGCCCGAGCCCGGCCACGCCACGAGGGCTGCCTCGAGGAGCCGGAAGCCCGCGGGGGCGTCGCCGGCTGCGAGCGCGACCTCGGCGAGCTCGAAGGTGGCGCGCTCGGCGCGGCCGCCCTGGGGCGAGCGCTGCAAGAGATCGCGGTAGGCCGCCGTGGCCTTGTCGTACGCGCCCAGGCGCTTCCACGTCGCGGCCTCGAGCAGCTGCGCCTCGTCGCGATCGCGCGGCCAGCGCGCGGCACGCTGCGCCTCGGCGTAGGCCGACGCGGCCTCGGTGAGGCGCCCGCTGCCGGTCGCGCGGTCGCCGGCGGCCTTCGCGCGCAGCCACGCGTCGCTGGGCACCGAGCCGCACGCGAGCGCGAGCGCGGCGAACGCCGGCACGAGCAGCCTCAGGCGGCGCACGTCGCCTCGAGCGCGCGCGCCATGGCCTCGGCCCCGCGCGCGGCGGCGCGGGCGTCGACGTCGAGGTGGAAGACGGCGCGCAGCCTCCCGCGCGCGATGCTTCCGATGAGCAAGCCGCGCTCGGCGGCGGCCGCGATGGCGCGCTCGGTCGCGTCGGGCGGCACGTCGACGACGACGACGTTCGTCTCGGGGGGCTGCACGGTCGCGCGCACGCGCGCGCCGAGGCTGCCCAGGGTGCGCGCGAACGAGGCCGCGTTCGCGTGGTCGTCGGCGAGCCGCTCGAGGTGGTGATCGAGCGCGTGCAGCGCGCCGGCGGCGAGGATGCCTGTCTGGCGCATGCCGGCGCCGAGCATCTTGCGAAGGCGGTGCGCCTCCTCGATGCGCGCGCGGCTGCCGGCCAGGCACGAGCCGACGGGCGCGCCGAGCCCCTTGGAGAAGCAGACGCTCACCGTGTCGAACGGCGCGGCGAGCGTCGCGACGGCGAGCCCCGTGGCGACGTGCGCGTTCCAGAGCCGCGCGCCGTCGAGGTGCAGCCCCAGCCCCAGCGCGCGCGCGCGCGCCGCGACGGCCTCGACGTCGGCCTGGGGAAACACGCGCCCGCCGGCGCGGTTGTGGGTGTTCTCCACGGCCACCAGCGAGGTGCGCGGGTAGTAGTAGGCGCGCGGCTTGACCGCGCCCTCGAGGTCGTCGGCGCCGAACAGTCCCCCCGCGCCCGCGACGGCGAACTGCACGCCCGAGAGCGCCGCGGCGGCGCCCGACTCGAACCACGCGAGGTGCGCCCCCTCGCCGCACACCACCTCGTCGCCGGGGCGCGTGCCCGTCCGGAGCGCGAGCTGGTTGCCCATCGTGCCCGACGGCACGAAGAGCGCGGCCTCCTTGCCGAGCAGGGCGGCGACGCGCTCCTCCAGGCGCCGCGCGGTCGGGTCCTCGCCGTAGACGTCGTCGCCGACCTCGGCGCGGGCCATGGCCTCGCGCATCGCGGGCGTCGGTCGGGTGACGGTGTCGGAGCGGAGATCGATCATGCGGGCGAGGCAGATGCTACCAGCGCCGCGCCCTCGCGGGCGCGCCCGTCAGGGCTTCTTCTCGACCGGCTTGGGCTGGGCCTCGCCGGCGGGCTTGCCCTCGCCGGCCGTCTCGCCGAGCAGCTCGCGCAGCTTCTTCTCGCGATCGGCGTCCGAGCCGCCGATGCGCGAGACGTCGAACGTGAGCATGGGGAGGCTGCCGCCGCCGTTCATCAGCGGCAGCTTGCCGTCCCAGCGCTCGAGGGCGCGGTACTGAAGGACGGCGGGCGAGGTCGAGTAGCGGATGATCTCGTTGGCCTTCGCCTCGGCGCGCGCGCGCACGAGGATGGAGTCGGCGTCGCCCTGCGCCTTCTCGCGCACCGCCTCGGCTCCGCCGTGTGCCTGCGCGACGGCCTGCTCGGCCTCGGCCTTGACCTGACGGACGCGGTTCTCGGCCTCGATCGCCTTCTGCGTCGCTTCCATCGCGCGGTTGATGGCGTCGGCGACGTTCTGCGGCAGGCGCAGCGCGCCGTTGATCGTCAGCTGATCGATGACGAAGCCGTCCTTCGCGATGACGTCGCGCAGCTTGTTCGTGACGTCGGCGACGAGCTTGCCCTTGCCCGCGCCGTAGATGTCCTGAACCACCATGCGCGACGCGACGTCGTTGAACGCCTCGCGCACCGCGTTGCGGACGTAGCCGTCCGACAGCATCGAGAGATCGGGCTGGCGGAAGCGCAGGTACAGCTGCGGCGCGAGGCGCGCCTCGATGTGGAAGCTCAGGCCGATGTCGGCGTTGACGTTGACGCCCTCGCTCGACGAGAAGGTCACCGACTCGTCGACCGCGCGCCCCTCGTGGGGCGAGGCCGTCCAGATGACGTTCTGCACGCTCGTCGGGAACGAGACGATCTGCTCGGTGAGCGGGTTGTAGAAGACCCAGCCGACGACCACCGGGATGTCGTCGACGCCGCGCGCGCTGCCTGCGAGCTTCACGCGGATGCCGACGTGGCCGGCGTCGATGCGCATCACCGTCGCCGAGGTGAGCACGACGACGGCGATGGCCATCGCCGCGAGGGCCGCGAAGCGCTTGAAGGTGCGCGTCGCGGCGTCGGTGTCGAACGAGATGACAGGCTTCTGCGGAGGCATGAACGGACCTTTCGATCACGCGCCGGAGGCGCGCACGAGCGCGACGGCGGCGCCCACGAGGGGGAGTGCGAGCAGGACGACCGCGCCGGCGAGCTTGGCGTCGCTCGACGCGTTGAGCCAGGGATCGAGCACCGGCCGCAGGGCGAGGTGCGTGAGCAGGCCCGCCGCCACCGGCCAGTAGCGATGCCCCGCGCCGCGCCGCAGCAGCTCGCGCCGCAGCCGCTCGTTGTCACGGCGCAGGCGCTCGAGCTCGTCGTCGGGCGAGGGAGTGGGGGAGGGGGGCAAGGTGGGCGGGCGGGTCGCTCGGGCGCGGCGGAGGGGGCGCGAGGCGCGTGCCGGTTCAGCCGAGGCGTTTGGCGAAAGGATACTCGACCGTGTGGCTCGCGTCGAAGAGGTCGCGCGTGCCGTCGAGGCGCGCGTAGCCCAGCCGCGCGTAGAGCCGGTGCGCGTCGAGGAAGCGGGTGTCGCTGAAGAGGTGCACCTGCGTGCCCCCCTCGGCGCGCACGTGGCGCTCGACCTCGGCGACGAGGTGGGCGCCGAGCCCGCAGCGTCGCGCGCGGCGCGCGACGTAGAGCTTGCGAAGCTCGTAGACCCCCGGCTCGTGCTCGGGCGTGACGGCGACGGTGGCGGCGAGCCCCTGCTCGTCCTCGACGACCCAGAAGCGGCCCCCCATCGCGGCGAACGAGGTCGCCGGTCGCGCGAGCTCGGGGTACTCGCTCTCGACCATGACGCAGCCGTCGTACTCGGCGAAGACGTCGGCGTGCAGGGCGAGGATGGCGGCGCTGTCGTCGTCGCGCGCGGGGCGGAGGGGGAGCATGCGCGGCGGAGGATAGCGCCGCTCCGCTTGACGCGGCGCGTGCTTGCGTCGAGCGTGGCTCCCCTGATGCGTTGCGGTTGGCTGGCGCTCGCGGGGGGGCTCGCGGTCGTGGGGTGCGGAGGTGCGTCCGGCGATGAGCCGCTGGCGGCTGGCTCCGAGGCCGACGCGGGCGAGCGAGACGTCGCGGCCGCGGACGCGACCGTCGCCGACGACGCGCGCGCCGACGCGGTCGATGCGGCGGCCGACGCGCCCCTCGACGTGTCGTCCGACGCGAGCGACGCGGACTCGCCCGACGGCGCCGCGGACGCGGTCGCCGACGTCGCCGTCGAGCCGCCGGTCGATCCGTGCGTGCACGAGCACGGCGACGGCTGGTACTGCGGCGCGTCGCTCCCCGGCTCGGGCGCCGACCCCGACACGCTCTTTCACTGCGTGGGCGACGCGACGGCGAGCGCCACCGCGTGCGCGAGCGGGTGCCTCGTGAAGCCGCCCGGCGTGCCCGACGTCTGCGCGCCGGCGGCCGCCGCGCGCGGCAAGGGCGTCTGGGTCTGGATGTTCGGCAGCTCCGCGCCGTCGGCAGCCGAGGTCGCGGCGTCGTGCGCGCAGCTCGGCGTCGGCTTCGTCCTCATCAAGTCGGGCGAGGACGACGCGGCGTACCGCACGAACTTCAGCGCCGCGAACGTCGCCGAGTTCACCTCGCGCGGCATCGAGGTCTACGGCTGGCCCTACGTGCGCCCCGGAAACGTCGCGGCGAAGATCCAGGCCGCCGTCGAGCAGATCAACGTGCCGGGCGTCACCGGCCTGGTGATCGACGCCGAGGGGGAGTTCGTCGCGCACGACGCCGACGCGGTCGCGCTGTGCGACGGCATCCGCGCGGGCGCGCCGGGGAAATTCCTCGGCTACACGACGTTCGGCTGGGTCGCGTACCACACCGATTTCCCCTACCAGGCATTCGACGCGCACTGCGGCGACGCGTTCCTGCCGCAGACGTACTGGGACGAGTGGACGACCGGTCCGGTCGGGGGCTACCAGAAGGCCGTCGACGGCGCGGCGCAGCTCGGCCTCACCGCGCCCATCTGGGCCATCCAGGACGACTACGGCGGCGCGAGCGCCGCCGACATGAACGCGTTCTTCGCGGCGGCGGGGCCGCGCGCGAGCGTGTGGCGCTGGCCGAGCCCGGGCGACACGCAGATCGCCGCGCGCCTCGCGCAGCTCGACTGGGCGAACCCCTAGCGCTGCACGACGCGGCGAGGGCGGGCGCCCTCAGCGGCGCAGGTCGAGCAGCACGTGCCCGACCATGACGAGCGCCGCGAACGCGACGAGCACGGTGCCGAGCGAGGCGTGCGCGTCGCCCGCGACGAGGAACGC
>CAITLX010000187.1 GCA_903893335.1 uncultured delta proteobacterium
CTGCGCGCCATCGTCGTCACCCACCACCACATCGACCACGTAGGGGGCGCGGCGTTCCTCTCCGACGCGCTCTCGGTGCCGCTCTGGGCGCACGCCGAGACCGCCGCGCGGCTCCCGGGCGTGCGCGTCGATCGCCACCTGGTCGACGGCGAGCGGCTCGACGCCGACACGGGCGCCGCGTGGGAGGTGCTGCACACGCCGGGGCACGCGCCGGGGCACGTCTGCCTCGTCGACCGCGCGCGCGGCGTGGCGATCGTCGGGGACATGGTGGCGAGCGTCGGGACCATCCTCGTCGACCCGGACGACGGCGACATGGCGGTCTACCTCGCCGAGCTTCGAAGGCTCGCCGGGCTCGGGCTCACGCTGGCGCTGCCCGCGCACGGCGAGCCCATCGTCGAGCCCACGGCGCTGTTCGAGCACTACGTCGCGCACCGCGGGCGGCGCGAGGCGCGCGTGCTCGACGCCGTCCGCGCGCTGCCGGGCGAGCCTGCCGGGCGGCTCGTCGAGCGCGCGTACGACGACACGCCACCCATGCTCTGGCCGCTCGCCGAGCGCAGCCTGCTCGCGCACCTCGTGAAGCTCGAGCGCGAGGGCGCGGTCGACGCCGACGGCCCGGGCTACCGCGCGCGCTGAGCCGGTCAGCGCGCGGCGACGCGCAGCGCGAACCAGACGACGCCTGCGGCTGCGACCCCGAGGCTCGCGAGGCGCGCGCCGCGGGTCGAGAACCAGGTCGAACTTCGCGCGAGCCAGAGCAGCGGCAGGGCGGGCAGCA
This sequence comes from uncultured delta proteobacterium, assembly GCA_903893335.1. Classification (GTDB taxonomy): domain Bacteria; phylum Myxococcota_A; class Polyangia; order Polyangiales; family Polyangiaceae; genus CAITLX01. The sequence continues at coordinate 773 of CAITLX010000187.1, forward strand.
CGACGGCGAGCTGCCCCACCTCGATGCCGACGTTGAACGCGAACAGCGCGCCGGGCACCGCGGCGCGCGGCAGGTGGATGGCCGCGAGCCCCCCCGCGAAGCCGAAGCCGTGCACGAGGCCGAACAGCCCGGTGAGCGCGGGGCGACCGCGGACCACGGCGCGAAGCGCGTTCTCCACGCCGATCCACGCGATGGAGAGGGCGATGAGCGGCTCGACCCAGCGCGCGCTGGGCGCGAAGACGCCGAGCGTCGCGAGCGCGAGGCTCGCGGAGTGCCCGAGCGTGAACGCCGTGACGAGCAGCGCGACGTCGCGCAGGCGGCGCGCCCCGAGCAGCAGCCCGGCGAGGAAGACGAGGTGGTCGGCCCCCTCGAGGATGTGCGAGAGGCCCATCTCGACGAGCGCCCGCGCGCGCGGCGCCGGCCCAGCGCGCTCGAGCACGAAGGTCGGGCTCGCGGCGAACGCGAGGTCGTCGCGCGCCCCCGCCGCCGAGGCGACGCGCAGGAAGTGGCGGTGCGAGCCCCCGAGCCGCGCGAGCCACGCGAGATCGACCGTGGTCGCGTCCGCGAGCGGCGGGCACGCGAACGCGAGGGCGAGCGCGACGCCGTCACCGTCGTCCGACGTCTCCGAGACCAGCGTGCCGGCGCAGCGCACGCCGTCCGCCGAGACGACCGTGGCGTCGAGCAGCGCTCCCGGCGCGCTCGCGGCTGACCCGAGCGCCGCGAGGTCGGCGGACGCGAGCGTGACGGTCGCGGCGACGTGCGCGCCACCCGCTTGCCACACGCTGCGCGAGACGCCGACCGCGTGGGCGCTCGCGTGCGCCGAGACCATGGCGCAGGCGAGCGCGACGAGCGACGACACGAGGGCACGCGGGAGCATGGCGCGCCCCGAGGGTACGCGGGTCGCGGCCGCCGCGCTCCCCGCTCCGATCGGCGCCGCTTTGGGCTAGAGTCTCCGCGATGCGCACTCCTTCGATTCGTGGGGCCCTGGGCACGTTCCTCCTCGTCACCGCGGCGCTGAGCCTCGGCGCCGCCTGCGGCAGCA
>CAITLX010000188.1 GCA_903893335.1 uncultured delta proteobacterium
CTCGTGCTGGCGACCGAGACCGACCCGACCGCGCCCCGCGTGCGAGAGGCGATGCGCATCATCGCGGGCGAGGCCGCGGACCTGGTCGAGGCTCGCCGCGCCTACGACGCGCTCGTCGCCTGCCTGCCGGAGGGGGACGACGGCTGCGACGAGGGGCAGGATCCGCTGACGGCGCCGCCCCCTGCGCGCGCGTCGGTTTACGGGGAGGTGGCGCGATGATCCGCGTCACGTTCGAGTGCGACCCCACCGACGTCGGCGCGCTGTTGACCGTCGCGAAGGAGCGGCGTGTCGCGGTCGAGCAGCTGCTCGACGTGGTGCGCGTGCTCATCCGTGAGCCGAGGCCGCAGGCTCCCCCGGCCCCGCCGGAGGACATCTTCGACATCTGAGCGGGGCAGGGAGGGGCGCCGCACGCGCCGGAGAGCGCGCTACTTCTTCGTGGCGCGCGCGCTCGCCTCGCGCTTCTCGGCACGCTCGGCCATCGAGCCGGCCAGGAGCGCGAGGCGGCGGTAGCTCCACGCGGGGTCGTCGATCGGGTCGAGCGTGTCGATGCGCGCCGCGAACTCGCCCAGCGTGAGGTTCCCAGCTCCCGCGAGGCGATCGGGGATGTAGCGTCGCGTATCGACCTCGAGGGCGAGCACCACGAGCAGCCAGTCGAGGTCGCTGAAGCCCTCGACGAAGAGCGTCTCGAGGCGCTGGCTGGGGTCGAGCGCGTCGCCCTGGGGGTGGGCCGCGTGCAGCGTGTGCATGAGCAGCTCGACGAGCGCGCGCTCCTCGGCGCGCTCGGGCGGGCCTGCGTCTGGGGCTTTCGCCGCTGCGAGCCGCTCGTAGGGGTCGAACCCCATCAGCGAGGTCAGCCGCTTGCGCGCGAGATCGAGCACGCCCAGGCGGTCGGCGAGGAAGAAGAGGCTCCGGGTCTCGTCCTCCGAGAACTGCCGGTCGGCCCGCGCCACCTCCGTCCACCAGCCGACGATGGTCGAGAGCCGGCGGCGGTCGTGCACGTGCGTGGCGTAGTCGATGAGCGCGTCGAGCTTCTTGCCGAAGCGAGCCTCCGACATCTCGGCGATCTCGTCCCAGCGCTCGAGGATGCGGTCGCCGACGGGCAGCTCCTTGATGCGGCGCTTCTCGGCTGCGGTGACCTTGCCGTCTGCGAGGCTGACCATCACGCAGCCCATCGCCGCCAGCTCGGTGAGGCGGTCGTCGTCGCCGATCGCCTCGCCGGTGGGCTTACGGGCCAGCAGCTCGTCGACGAATGCATTGGCGGCCGACGCGGACATCGTCGTAGCGGGCTGCGGGAAGTACCTGCCGTAGAGGTCCGACTCGTGAAACGCCTGCAGCGCCTTGGCTCGAAGCAGCCCGAGCGGGTGGTCGCTCGTCTGCTCGTCCCAGCCGGCTCCCGCTGCGATCAGCTCGTCGGCCTGAGCCAGGTAATCGCGCGCCTGCACGCGGACGATGGCGACGTCGGCGCCGCCGTGCAGCTTGGCGAGCGCGCCGACGGCGACGTCGAGGTCCTGGCAGCACAGCAGCCCGAGGCGGTCCGAGGTGAGCTCCGCGGCGCGGCTGTGCAGCGCGATCTGAGGGGGAAGCCCCCGCGCGAAGATGGACGACGCGACCGGGTCCTCCTCGTGCTCGAGCTGGGCGAGCAGCTCCGGGTTGCCGGCGAGCTCGTCGAGCGTGCCGTAGAGCCACGCTCCGAACTTCTGCGCCGGGCTCAGGTAGTGGCCGACCTCGTGGCCGACGACCATCAGCAGCTCGTCGGGCGACATCGCCCGCAAGAGGCCGTCGGTGAACGACACGATCATCCGGTCGCGCGCCCACGAGCAGGACGCGTTGAGCAACGGATCGCTCTGGACGTAGATCTCGTACGGCAGGTCGCACCCGAGCACCGTCTGCGCGCGGCGCACGATCGCGTGCAGCCCCGGGCTCGACTGCTCGGAGCAGCGCAGCGCCGACCGCATCTTGGCGATGCGGACGGAGTCGAGCGCCTTGCCCCCCGCGCCTCGGGGCGCCCTGCCGTTGGCCTGCTGCGCCTGCCACGCCTCATGGAGCTTGGCGCCGGCCTTCGTCTTGAGGATGCCCTCGAGCGCCCGCGCCTCGGCGGGGACCGCGACGACCGCGACGTCGATCGGCTCGGCGGGTCCGCGGCCTCCGCTCATGAGTTGCTCGCTCGCCTGCGCTGCTTCGTTCGCCATCGGGGGCACGCTTCCTGTTCGAAGAGGGGGCCGAGCACGGAGCCTCGCGCCTGCGACTGGCTCCGTTGCAGTGACCGGTGTCGCTGCCGGGTGAGCGTACAGGGAACCAGAAAGCGCGGCTTCGTCGAGCTGAACGGATGAGCGGGCGGACGTTGGTGGACCCGGTCTGGCGCCGCGAGTGGCTCCGATGGCGAGTGGCGAAGGCCGCCATCCTGGCAATCAATGTCCCACCAACGCTTGCGCCGCAGCCGGCGCGGGCGCATCCGTTCGTGCATGCCCACTCCGCGTTCGCTCTCGGTCGAAGTGCAGTTCATCGAGGCCGCGCAGGTCGTGCTCGCGGCCGTGCTCGACGTGGAGCAGCCGGTCGAGTGGCCGTCGGAGTGGCGGGTGCTCGAGCGCGAGCTCGATCGGGTGAGCGGCTTGCTGGCGCGCGAGCGCACGGTGTTCGAGCGGCTCTTGTACCGCGAGGCCGACGACGGCTCGGTCGATGAGCTCCCGGTGGACGGTCGAGACGGCTGGGTGCTCGGCCTGGAGTTTGCCGAGGTGCGCCGCCGCGGGGCGAGCGACGAGCTGCGCAGCCTCGCGAGCGCGCTGCGCTACGTCGTGAAGGATTCGCGCTACCTCGTCCCGACCGAGCTCCGCGCCGGTCGCCGGCGCATCGACGCGAACGAGGCGATCGCGCTGCTCGAGGCCGAGGCCACGTCGATCGATGCGACGGCGCCTCCGGCGAAGGGCGCGCGTGGCGTGAAGGCCAAGCCGCGGCGGTAGTAGGCGCCTTCGGGAGCGGTCGCGCGCGGATCGAGACGCGCGACCGCGCTGCTCAAGGTGATCTTCTCCTCTGAGCACTCACCGCCCGAACCCCACGGCGCGGCCGCCCTTTTCGCGCTTCGCGTCGAGCTCGCCGCGAAGCTCGGCCATCAGCGTTTCGGCGCTGAAGGGGGTTGCGAGCTGGTCCATTCGTCGAACGGCGACCGCGAAGTCGCCCGCGGTGAGGCCCTCCATGCGGTCGAGCTCGGAAGGCGCCTCGGCCCCCTCGACGCCGTGGCGCGTGAGGACGTCGAGCAAGAGGCCGCGTCGCTGCTCGGCGCGCAGCGGGTCGAAGCGGATCTTGAAGGTGAAGCGACGCAGGGCGGCCGGATCGATGGCGTCGA